>SEEY01000011.1 GCA_004211235.1 Rubrivivax sp. | reverse complement strand
CCAGGCGGCTGTGGGTCACGAGAAAGCCCTGGGTGACGTCCGGTGCCGTGCTGGGCGCCAGCACGATGCCGCCCTGGCCTGGCTTGCGGCGGTTGGCGCGGCTGAGGATGGTGCTGTGCTCGATGACGAGCACGGCGTTGCCGAAGATGAAGTCGACGTCGCCGGCGATGAGGCTGTGGCGGATCAGCTGGCGGGCCGGCGCGTCTGGCGCGCGACGCTTGGCGTAGAGCGTGTCCTGGTGGCCGAGCAGGCGCACGTTGTCGAGCTGGATGCGGTCACCGGCCAGCGTCAGCGCCACGGCCTGGGCGCCGCCGCTTTCGCCGACGCCGGGCGGGTAGGCCTCGCCGCGGCGCACGCCATCCATCGCGTCGTTGGTAATGGTCAGCGAGATGAGCTGCACGTCGTTGCTCTGCACCAGCATGCTGGTGCTGCCGCTCGTGCCGATGGTCGTCTTGCCGAGCTCCGGCCAGCAGGGGTGGGCCGGCTCGTTCTCTGCCTTCGGCTTGCCGGAGAAGCGGTTGTCGACCAGTACCACCGCGGCGGCGTCGATGGCCGCGCCGACGAGGGCGATGGGCGCCTTGTCCCTGATGCAGACCGGGCCGCGGTAGGTGCCGGGCTGGATCTGGATGACCCAGCGCTTGCTGCCTTCCTTGGCTGTGTCGGGCACCTTGTCGATGGCCGCCTGGACGGACTCGCCTGCCTTGACGATGAAGTCCGGCGCGGCCGCCGACAGGTCCGCCAACGGCGCCGGCTGCCAGTCACCGAGGTAGGCGGCCGTCGTGTGGGCGGCGGCCTGCTCGGGGGTCAATTGCGGGCGCGCCTGACCGTGCGCTGCGGTCATCGCCAGCGTGCAGGCCAAAGAACTGGCCAGGGCCAGGGCGAGCTTCACAGGTCGGCCAGGTAGAGGGCGGGCTCGACGCCGCTGGCGCGTTCCTTGTCGCAGCTGAACAGCACCTGCTTGTTGTCCGGCGTGAAGCTCGGGTGCGGATGCGTGACCTGGCGGTTGTCCTTATAGACGTCCCAGCCGCTGTCGTGCCGGGCGATGGGGCGCGTCGTACCCGCCTTCAGGTCGAAGAGGTGCAGGTAGGGGTCGCCCACCAGCATCGCGTTGCTGGCCGTGCTGTCGTGGCTGACCTTGCCCACGCCGTCGCCGACGATCAGCGTGCCGTCGTAGTTGCTCATCAGGTGTGAGCACTGCGGCATGGCCGTCAGCAGCTTGTTTTCCAGCGTGACCGGGTCCAGGCTGCAGATCCAGCGCTCGGGCGACTTGACGTTGTAGCTGACGTAGATCATCGCGCTGCCGTCCGGCACCCAGAACTCGTGCGTGCAGCTCTCGCCGTCGAGGTGCTCCTTGCCGCAGCGGCGGTTGGTGCCGTCCTCGTTGATGAACCACATGCGCGCATCGATGAGGTCGTGCGGGCCTTCGTGGCAGTAGGCGACGGTGTGGTCGTCGAACGGGCGGTACTGCGGGTGGCCGAGCCAGCCGCGCTGCTCGAGGATGACCGTGCGCTTGCCTGTGGAAAGGTCGACGCTGAAGAGCCGGCAGAGCGGCCGCTTGTGGAACATCTCGTTGAACTTCTGCCAGGTGTTCAGCGGGAACCAGTCATCGGCCGAGATCTCGATGCCGACCATCTTGGTACAGGCGCTGTTCGACACCCAGGTGCCGTAGCCGACCCAGCCGTCCGGCACCACGTAGGCGACTTCTTCCTTCAGCGTGGCGAGTTCAAGCCGGATCAGGTTGCGGTCGCCGCGCACGAAGTAGACGAAGCGGTCGTCCGGGCTCATGAAGGCGCCGAAGGTGTTCTCGCCGGCGCCGTCGGTCAGCTGGATGGCCGTCTGCGTGGGCAGGTCGAGCAGGTGCAGGTTCCAGTTCGGGCTCGGCTGGGGGCCGAACTCACCGCCGAACATCAGCTTGGCGCCGTCGTTCGTGAAGCACTTCTGATAGAAGTAGTTGCGATGGCAGGTGACATCGGGCGGCGTCAGCCGCGTGACGCGGGCGCCGGTGTCGGGGTCCTCGCGGGTGAGGAATTCAAACTTGCGTTCGGTGGATTTCATGGCTGAGCCTCGTTCGGCAGTACGGCGCAAGAATTTTGCGGGCCGAGCGCCGGGCCGCTCCCAAGCCGGCCCGCGCTGGCGATGTGCGAGCGGCTCAATGCCGCGAGCATCGGCGCCCCCTCGGGGGACCGACCAGGCTCGCCTGCTGAACGCGGCGAGCCTGGGCGAGGGGCCTCATCTGGCCAGCCAGCCGCCGTCCACGGCGATGGTGTAGCCGTTGACGTAGTCGGACGCGGTCGAAGCCAGGAACACGACCGGGCCGGCCAGGTCGTCGGGCTTGCCCCAGCGGCCGGCAGGAATGCGGTCGAGGATGGCGCTGTTGCGCTGTTCGTCGGCGCGCAGCGCGGCGGTGTTGTTGGTGGCCATGTAGCCCGGGGCGATCGCGTTCACGTTGATGCCGTGCGACGCCCACTCGTTGGCCATCAGACGCGTGATGCCCATGACGCCGCTCTTGCTGGCCGTGTACGACGGCACGCGCACGCCACCTTGGAAGCTCAGCATGGAGGCGATGTTGACGATCTTGCCGCCCTTGCCCTGGGCCATGAACACCTTGGCCACCGCTTGCGACAGGAAGAACACCGACTTGAGGTTCAGGTCCATCACGTCGTCCCAGTCGGCCTCGGTGAACTTGATGGCGTCCTCGCGGCGAATGATGCCGGCGTTGTTGACAAGGATGTGCACCTCGCCGTTCAGCGCCTTGGCCTGGGCGACCAGGTCCGGGATGCAGCTGACGTCGCCCAGGTTGGCGCGCAGGTCCAGGAAGCGGCGGCCGAGGGCCTCGACGCCGGCCTTGGTCTCGTCGGGTTCGGAGACGTTGACGCCGACGACGTCTGCGCCGGCCTGCGCAAGCGCCAGTGCCATGCCCTGGCCCAGGCCGGTGTTGCAGCCGGTCACGATGGCCGTCTTGCCTGCCAGGTTGAAGTTTTGAAGAACCATGTCAGTAGTCCAAGGTGCGAAGCACCAGTTGCGTCAAAGGAACACGGCTTGACCGAAGGACCTCCGCCGTGAACTTGTGGCGGCATGTGAAGAAGTCTTTCGGCAAGTTGCCGCGATTGGATCGTTAGAGTTGAAACGCGGTTCCGATTTGCGGATTTGCTTGAGCTTAGGTGGGCAAAAAGTGTTGCGGAATCATGGTTTCTATTTAGTGAACCAGTGTTCCGATTTTGCCAGCTTCCCCCTATCATCGTCTACAAGCCAGCCCCAAAGCCGCGCTGATAAACAAGTTTTCCGCCGCGACAGCTCATTGCGAGCGATCGTGACCACCCCGGTGCTCGCACTGCCGCGAAGCCGGTTCCAGAATCAACGGGTGCCCTGCGTGTACCCGGGTTAAGCCACCAAGACCCGAGAGCTGCCAGCGTCCACACGCCCAGGCGGCCTTGCACCAGGAGACCTACATGCCCGCTTTCCGTCCGTCCCGCCCGCTGACCCTCAGCCCCGTCGCTCTGGCCGTCGCCCTCGTGGCCGCGCCCGTCTGGGCCCAGGAAGCCGCCGCCCCGTCCAATCAGCTCGATACCGTCGTCGTCACCGGTATTCGCGCCTCCCTTGAGAGCGCGCTGACCGCCAAGCGCCAGGACAAGGGCATCGTCGATGTCGTCAAGGCCGAGGACATGGGCAAGTTCCCCGACACCAACCTCGCCGAGTCGCTGCAGCGCATCCCGGGTGTCGTGATCGACCGCGACGCCGGCGAAGGCCGCAACATCACCGTGCGCGGCCTGGGCGGCGACTTCGCCCGCACCCGCATCAACGGCATCGAGGCGCTGGCCACCACCGGCGGCACCGACAGCTCGGGCGGTGCCAACCGCACCCGTGCGTTCGACTTCAACGTCTTCGCGGCCGACCTCTTCAACTCGCTGACCGTGCGCAAGAGCAGCTCGGCCGACGTCGACGAAGGCTCGCTCGGCGCCACCATCGACCTGCAGACCGCACGCCCCTTCGACCTGAAGAAGTTCTCGGCAGCCGTGTCGGTCAAGGGCACCTACAACCAGCTCTCGGGCAAGACCACGCCCAAGACCGCGTTCCTGATCTCCAACACCTTCGCCGACAAGAAGATCGGCGTGCTGCTGTCGGGTGCCTACTCGCAGCGCAAGGTCTACGAAGAAGGCTTCAGCACCGTGCGCTGGGACAACGGCCCGTCCAGTGGCAACACGTTCAGCGGCTGGTGCCCGCCGCAGGGCGTGACGACCAACCTGCCCACCGGCTCCACGGCCACGACCTGCGGCCCCGCCGCCCAGGGCGTCGCCCGCCTGCCGAACACGCCTGAATACCTCGCGGCCTACAACACCGCCTCGCTGGCCACCAACTTCCACCCGCGCCTGCCGCGCTACGGCCGCCTGACGCATGACCAGTCCCGCCTGGGCCTGACCGGCTCCATCCAGCTGCGCCCCAGCGACACGACGCTGTTCACCTTCGACATGCTGTACAGCAAGCTCGATGCGACGCGTCAGGAAGACTTCCTGGAAGCCATCTCCTTCAGCCGCGCGCTGACGGCCGGCGGCAAGCAGCAGACCAGCGTGCTGGCCGCCGAGTTCGCGCCCAGCGGCCAGATGGTCTACGGCAAGTTCAACGGCGTGGACATCCGCTCCGAGTCGCGCTTCGACAAGCTCACCACCGAGTTCTCGCAGCCGACCCTGACGGTCGAACAGGACATCAGCGACACCATCAAGCTGACGCTGCGCGGCGGCAGCGCGAAGTCGCGCTTCAACAACCCCATCCAGACGACCACGACGCTGGATGCGCCCAACGTCAACGGCTACGTCTTCGATGCCCGCGGCAACGACCGCGCGCCGCTGCTCAGCTACGGCACGCTCGACCCGAGCAGCCCGAGCGGCGGCTTCCAGATCTACGGCGTGCCGGTGGGCTCCACGTCCATCGCCAACTTCACGCCCAGCGAAATCCGCATCCGCCCCAACGGCGTGACCAACAAGCAGGATGTCGCGACGGCGGACATCGCCTGGGAAATCATCCCCGACGCGCTGACCCTGAAGGGCGGCTTCCAGTACAAGAAGTTCAGCTTCACCAGCTACGACATGCGCCGCACGGTGGAGACGATGAACACGCTGCCGGCCGGTGTGCTGCCGAACAGCCTGGTGACGTCGCTCTCCGGCTTCGGCAAGGGCCAGGACCTGCCGCCCGGCTCGGTCACGTCCTGGGTGCTGCCCAACCTGGACGCCATCACGCAGGCCTATGACATCTACTGCAACTGCCTGAAGACCGGTGCGGCCGGCGGCCCGGGCGACTACCGGCTGACCTCCATCACGAACGGCTCGGCGCGCGGTGGCAATCGCGGCATCGTCGAGACGGACACCGGCAGCTGGCTGATGGCCGACTTCGAGACCCGCCTTGGCGGCATGGCCGTGCGCGGCAATGCCGGCGCGCGCTACGTCAAGACCGACATCAGCGCCAGCGGCTACCTCGCCACCGGTGGCGGCAGCCTGGTGACCGCCGACCGTGAGTACAAGGACGTGCTGCCCTCTGCGAACGTGGCGGTCAACCTGACCAAGGATCTGATCGTGCGCGCCGCGGCGGCCAAGGTCATGTCCCGCCCGCCGCTGCAGAACCTGAACCCGGGCGGCACGCTGAGCACCACGGGCACGCTGAGCTACACCGGCGGCAACCCGGCGCTCGACCCCTTCCGCGCCACGACGGTGGACGCCAACATCGAGTGGTACCACTCGAAGAACGGCTTCGTCGGCCTGGGCCTGTTCCAGAAGAAGATCAAGAGCTACGTGCTGACCGTGGCGCGCCAGGTGCCGTACAACCAGACCGGCCTGCCGCTGTCGCTGCTGCCGAGCAACTTCAACGGCGATGAAATCTTCACCGTCAGCGCGCCGGTCAACTCCGAAGGCGGCAAGCTCAGCGGTTTCGAGATCAACGTGCAGCAGCCCTTCACCTTCCTGCCCGGTGTCTTCAAGAACCTCGGCATGCTGGCCAACTACACGCAGGTCAAGTCCAAGATGTCCTACCCGCTGTCGGGCACCGCCATCGGCGCCACGACCG
Organism: Rubrivivax sp.; assembly: GCA_004211235.1. The sequence continues at coordinate 12,285 of SEEY01000011.1, read as the reverse complement.
TCACGGAAGACCTGGTCAATCTGTCGCCGCGCTCCTGGAACCTGTCCGTCTACTACGACGACGGCACCTTCAGCGGTCGCGTGTCCACCTCGGCACGTTCGGCCTTCCTGACCACCATCCCGGCCGGCAACAACCAGGACGTGGCAGGCAAGAACAAGACGCTGAACGTCGACCTGTCGATGAGCTACAAGCTCAACCAGCAGTTCGAGCTCACGTTCGAGGCGGCGAACCTGACGAACCAGCCGAACGACCAGTTCATCTCCCGCGCGATGAACAACGTGGTGGTGAACAACTACACCGGTCGCGAGTTCATCATCGGCGGTCGCTACAAGTTCTGAGGCCTCCCCAGCCTCGATAAAGCAAGGGGCGCAGACCTGCCGTCTGTGCCCTTTTCGCTTGCGGAACCCTGCAGGTCTCCGCCGTAGAAGTGCCGGCTGCCGCGCAGCGCGCAGGCCAGGCGTCACACATCGGAGACAGCATGAAGACATTTCCGACCGTTCCGGTCAGAGCCGCCGCATGCCCGCGGGGCAGCGCAACTGGACCTGTTCCTCAACGCAGCGCACCGAGCCGTGCGCGGCTCAGCCTCGGTGCCGCAGCCGTACTGGCGCTGGCCCACGGCGCTCAGGCGCAGACGCCCGAGACCGGGCCCGTCACCATCGAACGCATCCAGGTCACGGGCTCGTCCATCAAGCGGCTGGCCGGCGAGACCGCGCTGCCGGTGTCCACGATCAAGTCCGAAGAGCTCGATGCACGCGGCCACACCGAGCTGAAGGATCTGGTGCTGGAGATGCCGCAGTCCCAGTCGCTGGGCACCAACGCCGGCGCGGCCGGCCCGGTGCTGAACCTGCGCGGCCTCGGCCCCATGCGCACGCTGACGCTGCTCAACGGCCGCCGCATGGCCAATGAGCCGCTGCAGGACCAGTACATCTCGGTCAACGTGATCCCGCGCATCGCGATGGAGCGCGCCGAGACGCTGCGTGACGGCGCCTCGTCCATCTACGGCTCCGACGCCATCGGCGGCGTGCAGAACTTCCTGACCTACAACACCTTCAAGGGCGCCAAGATCAAGTTCGAGCAGAACTCGCCGGAGCGTGGCAACCACGGCGCAACGCATGCGCTTGGCCTCATCGGCGGCATCGGCGACCTGGCCGCAGACGGCTGGAACGTCTATGGCTCATTCGACTACCAGACCAAGTCGGCGCTGTTCCAGGGCGACCGTCCGGAGCTGTACGACGGCTCGGCGCTGAACCAGCTGGGCCTGCTGGTGGCACCGAGCAACAAGAACCAGAGCCCGGCGGCCAACTACGGCTTCAGCGCCGGCGCCAACAGCAACTACAACTCCAGCTTCGCGACCGGCTGCGTGGCGCCGTACTCGTTGCCGACGCTGGGCGCGGGCAGCGTTGCCACCCCGGCCACCTACTCGCCAGGCTGCTACCGCGATCCGAACTTCTACACCGCGGTCAGCGACGGGAGCGAGATCCGCAACATGTACGGCAAGGGCACGATGAACCTGGGCAAGGGCCATCGCGTCACCGCCGAGGTGGTGCACTCGACCTTCACGGTCGAGAAGTACCGCGGCATGCAGCTGCCCAGCTCCAACGAGCCGGCCACGACCTACACCATCCCGTCGACCAGCAAGTTCTACCCGGGCAAGGGCATCACGCCGCTGGTGAAGGTCATCGGCACCAACACCGGCGCCGGCACCAACTCGCCGGCCCAGTTCATCGACGCGGCGAAGACGCCCGGCACGGTCACGAACCTGAACATGAACAACCGGCTGGTCTACTTCCAGTGGGGCCCCGGCGAGCTGGGCTCGGCCTACCGCAATGACGAGCAGATCAGTGACCGCGTGGTGCTGAGTGCCGAAGGCTCGGTCTTCAACTGGGACTACCGCGTCGGCCTGAACTACGGCCACTCGACGCGCAACACCGCCACCGGCGGCGGCTACATCCTGTACAGCAAGGCGCAGGAGGGCTTCACCAACGGCATCCTGAACCCGTTCGGCCTGCAGGACGCCGCCGGCCTGGAGTACCTGAAGAGCATCGAGCTGCGCGACTACGTCTACCGCAAGAACGAGGCCTTCAACAAGGCGGTCGACTTCACGCTGGCCCGCGAGCTGATGGACCTGGCCGGCGGCCCGCTGACCGTGGCCGTCTCCGGCGAACTGCGCCGCGACTCGGCCCGCGTCAGCGCGGCGCCGCTGGACTATGTCGCCAAGCTGCCCAACGGCAGCTACAACATCAGCAGCGCCGGTGTGGTGAACAAGGACGACATCGTTGGAGAGAACCCGACTGGCGTCGCCGCCGGTCTGCACCGCAACATCCGCTCCGCGGTCATCGAACTGGACGCGCCGATCACCAAGGTCTGGAGCATCAACGGCGCCGTGCGCTCCGACACCTACAGCGACCTCAAGACCACGACGGTCAACCCCAAGCTGTCGGTGCGCTTCCAGCCCACCGCGGAGGTCATGCTGCGCGCCTCGGCCAACACGGGCTTCCGCGCGCCGTCGATCATGGACATCCAGAACCCGACGCCGGAAGTGCGCCAGGTCGCGATGGACGACCCGGTGCTGTGCCCCAGCCCCACGCCGCTGATCACCAACACGGGCACGCCGGTGGCGGGCTTCACGGCGCAGCAGGTCTGCAATGTCACGACGGACTACTGGACCAAGTCGCCCGACAACAGCTTCCTGAAGCCCGAGAAGTCCAAGGGCTGGGCCGTGGGCGGCGCCTTCGAGCCCGTGCGCGGCCTGCTGGTGACGGTGGACTACTGGGGCATCAAGCTGAACAACGTGCTGGGTGCGCTGACGCTGGCCGAGGTGCAGCAGCAGCCGGCCAAGTACGCGGCCAACATCCTGCGCAATGCCGACGGCACGATCAACCACATCCTGACCAGCCAGGCCAACCGCGGCGACATGGACATGCGCGGCCTGGACATCGCGGCCACCTACCAGCTGAAGACCGCTGACTACGGCATCTTCAACTTCAAGCTCGACGGCACCTACTACGACAAATACTCCTTCTCCATCGAGAAGGGCGGCGAGATGCTGGACGACGTCGGCATCCTGACCAACGACGCGCGCTACACCGGCCCCAACATCGGCCTGGCCACCACGCAGCAGATCGTCTACCGCTGGAAGCACACCGCCTCGGTGAACTGGCGCCTGGGCAGGCTGTCGACGCAGCTGTCGCAGCGCTACAGCAGCGGCCTGAACGACCTGACCCCTCGGGCCGGTTCCAGCTACACCGATGTGAAGCCCTACAAGCAGTACAACCTGAGCGTCGCCTACGGTTTCACCAAGGACCTGAAGGTGATGGTGGGCATCAACAACCTCACCAACGTGTACCCGGCGCTGACGGCCAACAGCAACTACAGCGGCTATCTCACCAGCGGTGCCGACGTGCTGGGCCGCAGCTACCGTTTCAGCGCCGAGTACAACTTCTGAGCGCTGCTGTACCCCTAGCGCGCAACGGCTCCTTGGCCGCTGCGCGCTTCTCATTGGACGCATTCGCACACCATGAGTCTCAGATCTTTTTCCCTCTCCGCTCTGGCCATGGCCGGTGCACTGTTCGCATGGAACGCGAGCGCCGCCGCTGCGCCCGCTGCCGCCACGCCCCCCGCCACTGCCGGCATCGCCACGCGCGGCTGGACCGAGACTGAAGGCGGCCGCGGCGGCCGCATCATCAAGGTCACGACGCTCGCTGCCTCCGGCCCCGGTAGCCTGAAGGAAGCCATCGAGGCGACCGGCCCGCGCATCGTCGTCTTCGAGGTCGGCGGCGTCATCGACATGGGCGGCCAGCCGCTCAAGATCACGCAGCCCTTCCTGACGCTGGCGGGCCAGACCGCGCCCGAGCCCGGCATCCACATCATCAAGGCCGAGACGACGATCTCGACGCACGACGTCGTCATCCAGCACCTGAGCTTCCGGCCCGGCGAGTTCGGCCGGCCCAAGAAGGGCGGCGGCGACCAGGACGGCATCTCCGGCATCGGCGGCGCGCACGACGTCATCGTCGACCACTGCAGCTTCTCCTGGGCGACCGACGAAAACCTGTCGGCCAGCGGCCCCCGCTTCGAGGGCAAGACGCCAGAAGAGTGGCGCGAGGCCACGTCGCACCGCATGACCTACAGCCACAACCTCATCTACGAGGGCCTCGGCAATTCGGTGCATGTGAAGGGCGAGCACAGCAAGGGCTCGCTGATCCACGACAACACCAGCGGCGTTCTGATCTACGGCAACGTCTACGTGAGCAACCGGCAGCGCAATGCGCTGTTCAAGGGCGGCGCGCAAGGGGCGATGGTCAACAACCTCATCTTCAACCCCGGCGACCGCGCCGTTCACTACAACCTGCTCGCCAACGAGTGGACGGGCCAGCCCTGGCAGGTCGGCAAGCTCACCCTGGTGGGCAACGCGCTGCGCCACGGCCCGAGCACGGTGGCCGGCACGCCCTTCTTCATGATGCTGGGCCAGGGCGACCTGGAGCTCTTCATGGCCGACAACATCGCCCAGGATGTGCAGGGCAGGCCGGTCGGCCTGATGGGCAGCAACGCGCAGACGACCGGCAAGGTCATCGCCGCGCAGCAGCCCACGCTGCCGCCCAACCTGCCGGCGCTGCGCCCGGCCGCTTCGCTCGCGCAGGAACTGCCGCCACTGGTCGGCGCCCGGCCCTGGGCCCGTGATCCGCTGGACGCGAAGCTGCTGGCCGACATGGCGTTGGGCAAGGGCAAGTTGATTGACTCCGAGGTGGAAAACGCGCTGGGCTACCCACGCCACGCGCAGACACGCCGCGCCTTCAAGGCGGAGGACTGGAACCTCGACGACATGTCGCCCAAGGCGGGTTGGCCTAACCTCGCAAAACCATGAAGCTCTCCACGCTGTTCATCGCGCCGCTGCTGCTGCTGGCCGGCGCGGCCGTCGCCCAGGCGCCCGCCGCTTCGGCACCCAAGGCCGGCGAGACCACGGCCAACGTCGCCACCGGCCCGCGCCTCATCCTCGTCGGCGACTCGACGATGGCGCCGCGCAGCGGCTACGGCAATGCGCTGTGCGCCCGCTTCCAGCAGGTCGCCTGCATCAACCTCGCGCGCGGCGGCCGCTCCAGCAAGAGCTTCCGCGCCGAAGGCCTGTGGGACACGGTGCTGGCGCTGCTGAACGAACGCGGCGAAAACGGCCAGAGGCAGAAGACGCTGGTGCTGATCCAGTTCGGCCACAACGACCAGCCCGGCAAGCCGGGCCGCTCGACCGACTTCGCGACCGAGTTCAGCCCGAACATGGCCGGCTACGTGAAGGACGTGAAGGCTGCCGGTGCCGAGGTGCTGCTCGTCACACCGCTGACGCGCCGCACATTCAAGAACGGCGAACTGCCCAACGACCTGCGGCCCTGGGCAGAGTCCATCCTCAAGGTCGGCGAGGAGCAGGGCGTGCCGGTGCTGGACCTGAACGCCATCAGCCATGCAGCCGTCGCCGCCATGGGCCAGGCCGCGGCCGACACACTGGCCGAGGCGCCGCCCCGCTTCGACCGCACCCACCTCGGCCCCAAGGGCGCCGCGCTGTTCTCGGAGCAGGTGATGGACGGGTTGGTGAAGCTCAGGCCAGAGCTGGCGAACGCCAGGACGCTGGCGCCCTGAGCCGGGTCGACCTGCGCTGCGCAGCCAGGCCTTGATCAGCACCCGCGTGCGCGGTTTCCAGGCAGGGGTCAGGCGCCCACGTTCACCAGATGCGCCACCATGGCTTGCCGGCGGGCGTTGGCGTCGAAGCCTTCGACGCAGCGGCTGACGTTACGCCGCCATCGGCCAGAAAGCCGTCGCGCAGCGCCTCCAGGCTTTGCGGGTCGACGCTCCAGGCGCCCGCGACCTGCATGACGTCCTCCTCGTTCGGGTAACGAAGGTCGTCGCGTTCCCAGTAGGCGTCGCCACTGGCCTGCGGCGCGGCAGGGTTGAAGAACCGGTGGCCGAGGGCGATCTCGTCGGCGGTCTGCCCACCTTGGTCGATCTGCACCTCGCCCTGGCAGCCGTTGTAGGCATAGGCGCGTGCCAGTTCGCCATGGGTCGCGCGCGCCCAGGCATGGGCTTCGGCGACGCGGTGGCTCGCGAAGAACTGCACCTCGGCCTGCAACTCGGCGGACAGCCTGGGCAGCAGGCCGGCAAAGGCCGGCGGCGCACCGTCGGCAAGGTCCAGGAAGCCCTGGCTCATCGCCAGAGTCCAGCCGCGGACCGGGGGCGTGAGAAACACCTGACCGGCCTCGCCATAGCCGGCGGCGATGCCGTCTTCTGCGGACGAAGGCCGAAGGTTGCGCAAGCCGAGCGCGTCGGCCACGGCACGGGTATCAGCGGTGTGGACGGCGAACCACGCGGTCTTGTAGCCAAAGCTCATTGCGGTCATCAGCGCATGTCCAGGACGGTGACGTTAGCGTCATTTCCTCGCTGCGGGCCGATGGACCATCGTCCGCTGGAACCAGGCCTCGTTCATCCGCGCCAGGAAGTTGGCGTTGATCGGAAAGCCGCTGCCGTCGCCCAGCACGGCTTCGCTGCCGCAGCGCGGGCACATCGCCGTCTGCTGGTTCACGGCTGCGGGATCGGTCAGGTTGTCCATCGTCAACCCCGTCCAGCCGACGATGTCTTCCGGGGTGAAGATCTCGACGCAGTGGCAGCAGCCGCAGAGCTTGCTGGCGCCGATCTGCGCCCAGTTGTTGGTGGTGTAGCGGAAGGCGGCGAGGAGTTCGTTCATGGTGGTGGCGGAGGTCTGCTGGCCGCAGTGTGTCCCTCGCCTGACCTGAAGCCATCGTCAGACTTTCCCTGATCGCCCGAGGTTTCGAAGCGATTCATCCTCAACCTTGTTGGCTGCCCCAGAGCCGGCGTTGGCCGCAAGGCCGCTTACCGACTGAATGGCGACGTGCACCATTTCTGCTCGCAGGGTGTGCCGTCATGGTTGCCGTCCATCTCGACGCCGGGGCAGTTTTTCAGGAAGTAGCGGGCCTCCGCGCAAGAGGTCATCTGCCAGCAGTGACGGCGCCCATCGCAGCGGAACGATGCGGCGGGCGCTTCGGCTTCTGGCGCCGTGACGGTCTGCGGCATGGGTCGGAACGCCGCGCCGCGCAACTTGTCATAGCCCAGGGCACCGGCGACGCCAAGTGCCGCGATGACGATCAGAACCGACCAGCGGCGCGGCCTGGCCGCGACGACATGCCGGCGCTGTGCCGGGGCTCCCACGGCGAGCCGCGTCACGTTGACGGCTTGCACCTCGCCCTGGCGGCCGCGCCCCAATTCATACTGCAGTCGCTCGCCCTGCGTCGGCCTGCCGCCGTCGCGGGGAAAGGCGCTGATGTGCACGAAGAGCTCGGCGCCGCCGTGCGTCGGTGCGATGAAGCCGAAGCCGCGGTCGTCGTGCCAGGTGCGAAGCGTGCCGGTCAGTGGCATTGGCGGCGTAGAAGTGGTTTGTCGGCCGCGCCGACTATGCCAAACCCGCGGGGGGCGCCGCTCAAGTGCCGTGTTGGCGGAGCCAGGCCAGAGCAGTGGCTTGCTGAGCCCGGTCGAAGCGGTGGCCGCCAGGGGTGCACTGCGTGCTGAAAGCGTCGGTCTTGGGCCATGCCCGGGCGAGCTGTTTCCAAGTTGCCTGCGTGGCGTCCCACGGAAACAGCTTGTCTTCCGGCGACCCGAACAGCAGCAAGGGCCGCGGGGCGATCAACGCAGCGACGTCGGGGTGGTCGAGTTCGGCCGCCAGCCCGGGGTGCGCCATGCTGAAAGCGGATTGGCCCTGCAGCGTGTGCTCGCCCACGCGCAGCAGCCCTTCGCGCGTGCACATCCAATGCGCAGCGACGCAGGCCGAGACCTCGGAGCAGACGGCGGCGAGCTGCCAGGCGCGGAAGGCGCCCATCGAGAAGCCGAGCACGGCCACGCGCTTGGGATCAATGCCAGGCTGCTCGCACAGCCAGCGGTGCGAGCGGAGATCGTCGCTGGCGATGACGCCGGCCCAGCTGTGGCCGAGCTGCATCAGGTGGTTCGCCAGCGCCTGCTGGTCGTCCTTGGCGAAGCCGGGCCGGCTGCGCTCGCCCCAGCCGAGGGCGTCGATGGCGAGCACCGCGAAGCCGGCGTTCACGAGGGTGTCGCCGACGAAGCTGTTCTCGAAATAGCGCTGCGCCCAGGCCTCGGCAGACCGGTTCATGGTCAGCGGGCGGATCAGCTTTTCCTTGCCGATGTCGAAGCGCGCGCCGTGGTCATGCAGCACCAGCACCGCCGGATGCGGGCCGGGGCTCTTGGGTCGCAAGAAGAGGGCGGGCACGCGGTCGCCGAGGCAGCCGCGCAGCGTGAGTTGTTGGGCGACGTGGCCGCCGCGGTCCTGTTCGGCGAGCAGCTCGGTGGCGAAGGCGCTGCCGTCATCGCCGGGCAGCAGGATCAACCTCCGGGCCGTGGACAGCGCTTCGGCGCGCCAGGCCGCATCAGGCCGCCAGGCCAGGCGAGGCCGCCAGTGCTGCTGCACGGCCGCAAGCGTGGCGTCCAGCGTGTCTGCACTCGCCAGCAGCGGCCAGGCCGCGAGGCCCGCGAGCAACCGGCGGCGCGATGTCATCAGCCGACCAGCCTGGGCAGCGCCATCGACAGCATGGGGATGTAGGTCGCCGCCAGCAGCGTGACGAGCAGTGCCCCATAGAACGGCGCGATGGAGCGCATGACCTGGCCCACCGACACGCCGCCGATGGCGCAGCCGACGAACTGCACGCTGCCCACCGGCGGCGTGTTCAGACCCAACGCGCAGTTCAGCAGCATGACGACGCCGAACTGCGTCGGGTCCATGCCGGCCTTCATGCAGATGGGCAGGAAGATCGGCGTGCAGATCAGGATGGTGGCCGCCATGTCCAGGAAGGTGCCCAGCACGAACAGCAGCACGTTCACCCACAGGAAGATCAGCCAGGCGTTGTTGCCGCTCATCTGCTCCAGCCATTCACCGGTCTTCTGCGGCACCTCGTACAGCGCCATGAAGTAGCCGAAGGCCGACGAGATGCCGATCAGCAGCAGCACCACGCCCGTCGTCTTGCAGGCCTTGGCGCAGGCGGCCAGGAAGCCCTTCCAGGAGAGTGACCGGTAGACGACGCCGGTGACCAGCAGCGCCCAGCAGACGGCGGTGGCCGCCGACTCGGTGGCCGTGAACACGCCGCTCAGGATGCCGCCCAGGATGATGACGATCACCATCAGCCCCGGCAGCGCCGCCAGGAAGGCCGAGAACACCGCCACCCAGCCCGGGAAGGCGCCGTGCGTCGGGTAGCCGCGCTTGCGGGCAACGGCATAGGCGGCGACGAGGTTGGACACGGTCAGCAGCACGGCCGGGATCAGGCAGGCGAGGATCAGGTTGAAGACGCTGACCGCCGCGATGCCGGCCGTGGCGAGCACGTAGATGATGAGGTTGTGCGAGGTCGGCATCAGCGCGCCGACCAGCGCCGCATGCGTCGTCACGTTGACCGCGTAGTCGGCGTCGTAGCCCTCGCGCTTCATCAGCGGGATCATGACCGAGCCCATCGCCGACACGTCCGCCAGCGGCGAGCCAGCCACGCCGCCGAACAGCGTGCAGCCGAGCACATTGCTCATGCCCAGGCCGCCGCGCACATGGCCCACCAGCCGGTTGGCGAAGTTGACGATGCGCTCGGCGATGCCGCCGTGCAGCATCAGCTCGCCCGCGAAGATGAAGAACGGAATGGCAAGGAAGGAAAAGATCTGCATGCCGCCCACCATCTTCTGGAAGACGATGGCCATCGGCAGATCGGCCGCGAACGCCGTGGCGATGGACGAGAGGCCGATGGCAAAGGCCACCGGCACGCCCAGCAACAGCAGCAGCACGAAGCTGCCGCACATGACCCAAAGTTCGTAACCTTCCATGTCAGTACCGCCCGGCCGTCCGAAGGTGATGACGCGCCCCCTCGGGGGGCAGCGCGCGAAGCAAGCGTGGGGGATGGTTCATTCTTAGACCCCGGCTTCTTCGACAGCCTGGCCGCGGGCAAGCGCGATCAGGTGCTCAATGCAGAACAACACGATGAGCACGCCGGAGATGACCAGCGGCAGATAGTCCAGGCCTTCCGACACGCCCAGCATCGGCTTGGGCTCGGCCCATTTCAGCGTCAGCCACTCCCAGCCGGCCACTGCCATCAGGATGGCGAAGGCGAGCACGCAGACGTGGATCAGCGCCTCGGCCACGCGCTGCGCACCCTGAGGCAAGAGCACGACGATGGACTCCATGCCGAGGTGGCCCGCATCGCGCACGCCCACCGCCACGGCCAGTGCCGTGATGTAGAGCACCAGCATCAGCGCGACCGGCTCCGTCCAGGTCGGCGAGTCGTTGAGCAGATAGCGGCCGATCACCTGCCACTGCACGCAGACGATCAGCACGACGAGGCCCAGCACGGCCAGGCGCAGCGACCAGCGCGACAGCGCCGCGCACAGCTTGGTATAGCCCGGGACCCTAGACCCGGCAGTTGACCGCTCGCTACTCATCAAAGGCCTCTTGCATCAGAACCTTGGATATGGGATGACGTTCACCACTTCGGTGAGCACCGCTGCGCGCCCGCTGGTCTGGCGCTTCGGGCCGCTGGCCGCGTTGCTCCTCCTGGTGGGCAGCAGCCCACTGCGTGCCTTGGCCAGAGGCCAAGTCCTTCGCCAGGCACAAACAGTCCTCAGGACTGTTTGAGTCCGGGCTCAGTGTCGCGCCTTGCCCGCGCCCCGCCTCGCCATGCCGGGGCGAGACGCCCCGTCCTTCGGCAGGCACAAACAGTCCGCAGGACTGTTTGTGTCCGGCCTCAGCCCCTCGGGTGCGCCCAACTGCCGGATCTAGGGTCATTTGATTTCTTGAATGGCCTTGACGAGCTTTTGCAGATCCGGCGTGGTGACGAACTTGGCCATCACCGGCTGCATGGCCGCGCGGAAGGGCTCGCGGTCGACGGTGACGATCTCGGCGCCGGCGGCCTTGACGGCAGCCAGCGCCTTGGCCTCCTGCGCGTCCCACAGCTGCCGCTGCACGGCGACGGAGGCCTTGGCGGCTTCGCGCAGCTGCGTCTGCTGCTCGGGCTTGAGCTTGTCCCAGACTCGTCTGCTGATGAAGAGGGCGTCGGGCGTCATCGCGTGCTCGGTGCGGCTGTAGAACTTGGCCGCCTCGAAGTGGCGGAAGCCCTCGTAGCTGGGGATGTTGTTCTCGGCGGCGTCGATGAGGCCGGTCTTCAGGCCCGTGTAGACCTCGCCCGGAGGCATCGGCGACGGGTTGGCACCAAGCGCGGTCATGGCCGCCACCGACAGGTCGCTCTGCTGCACGCGGATCTTCAGGCCCTTGGTGTCGGCCAGGCTCCTGACGGGCTTGCGCGCGTAGATGGAGCGCGAGCCGGAGTCGTACAGCGCCAGGCCCACCATGCCCTGGTGCTCGCAGGCCTTGAGGATCTCCTCGCCCGGCGCTCCGTCATAGGCCTTGCGCATGTGGGCCGTGTCGCGGAACAGGAAGGGCAGGGAAGGCACGAGCGTCTTCGGGCACATCGCCGCCAGCGGCGCGAGGTTGACGCGCGTCATCGCCAGCGCGCCGATCTTGACCAGGTCGATGGTTTCTTTCTCCGTGCCCAGCGCACCCTTGTTGAAGACCTTGACGCTCAGTGCGCCGCCGCTGCTCTTGGCCAGCGCCTGGCCGAGCTGCCGGACCGCGGCCACGGTGGGGTAGTCATCGCTGTTGTGGACGTCGGCGGATTTCAGTTCGAGGGCGAAGGCGCTGCAGCCGAGCAGTGCGGCGGCGAGCAGGGTGAGGGTCTTCTTCATGGCTTGTCTCCTTCTGTACTTCTCAGTCGATGGCGCGATAGCGCAGGTTCGAGAACCGCGCCTCGCCGTTGCCGGCGGCGTAGATCGCCGGCCGCAGGCTGGCGAATCCGCCGGCGGTGTTGTGGTGGTAGCCGCTGACATCCATCTGCACCGGGAACTTGGTCCACGCTTGCGTCGCGTCGACGCGGCTGAAGAGGGTGAGCACATGGCGCACGCAGCGCAGCTTGAGCTGCATGTGGCGGGCAATGCCTGCGGGCCTGGGCACGGCGCGGATGTCCTGGCCGTAGCGGTGCAGCTGGAAGCTCTTCGCGTTGGCGCCCATGCCGGCATACAGGCGCGAGCTGTAGAACATGACGACGCCGGCCTGCACGCCTTCATCGATGTCCAGGTCGAACTCGACCTCGAAGGCCGGGTCGCCCTGGATGAAGCCGAGCGGCGCGCTGTCGCCCGGGCCCTTGCCGGGCGTGGCGCGCAGGTGCAGCTTGCCGTCCGCCACGCGCACGCGCGGCATCTGGC
>SEEY01000010.1 GCA_004211235.1 Rubrivivax sp. | reverse complement strand
GCAGAATTTCGGTGTCTCGGCGCGACTCGGCAACGTGGCGGCCGCATCAACGGGCGGCAAAGGCTCGCCCTTCGTCATCGAAGCGGACGAGTACGACACCGCCTTCTTCGACAAGCGCAGCAAGTTCGTCCACTACCGGCCGCGCACGGCCATCCTGAACAACCTCGAGCACGACCACGCCGACATCTTTCCGGACCTGGCCGCCATCGAGACACAGTTCCATCACCTCGTGCGCACCGTGCCGGCGAGCGGCCGCATCGTGGTGAATGCCCGCGAGGAAGCGCTGCAGCGCGTCATCTCCCGCGGCTGCTGGAGCGAGGTACTGCGCTTCGGTGCCAAGAAGGAAGAAGCCGGCATGCTGCGCGCCCGCGGCGAGCCGCAGGCCTTCGACGTGCTGCGCGGCAGCCTGAAGGTGGCCCGTGTCGAATGGGGCCTGATTGGTGAGCACAACCAGCTGAACGCGCTGGCGGCCATCGCCGCCGCGGAGCATGTCGGCGTGTCGCCCGAGCAGTCGGCCGCGGCGTTGGCTGAGTTCCAGAACGTGCGGCGCCGCATGGAACTGCGAGGCGAAGTGCGTGGCATCAAGGTCTACGACGACTTCGCGCATCACCCGACGGCGATCCGCACCACCGTCAACGGCCTGCGCCGCCGCATCGCGCCGGCCGACCGCATCCTCGCCATCTTCGAGCCGCGGTCGAACACCATGAAGCTGGGCACGATGAAGGCTCAGCTGCCGTGGGCACTCGAAGAAGCGGACGTCGCCTTCTGCAACCAGCAGGGGCTGACCTGGGACGCCAAGGAGGCGCTGGCGCCGATGGGCGCCCAGGTGGTGGTCGGCGCGGACGTCGACGCGCTCGTCGCCGCTGTCGTCAAGGCCGCCCGGCCGGGCGACCACCTGCTTTGCATGAGCAACGGCGGCTTCGGCGGCATACACGACAAGCTGCTGGCTGCACTGGCCGGTTGACAGCGAGCCAGCAGGCCGGCGTCACGAGTCGCATATCAGGCCGCCAGCAACGGCATTAGCGTTTGCTAGTACTGGGTTTCGGGCAGCAAGGTTGCGCGAGGCGCTGACAGCGGCTTAGCGTGACAGAACGCGGAAGACCGGAGGACGTTTACCGTCACCCGCTTGCAATGACGGTGCAGGTCACCGTACCTTTGATCGTGATCCCCGGCTGCGGCTGCAAGTCGAGTGTGACGCGTGCTTGCTTGCCGTCTTCCTTCAGCATCACGGTGCCTGGGCCGCCCTTGCGGCTCGGGTTGTTCTTGTCGGTACCTGACATGTAGACAGTCGCGCCCTTGTTCATGAACGGTCCAAAGTTCACGGTGGCCTCGAAGTCGGACGGTGGGGGACTTCCAGGGCCGTCGGCTTTTGGGATCCGGACGAGAACGAAGCTCAGCTTGTTGGGATCTTTCACGCCAGGCAAGCCGAAATTGGCATTGAAGTACTTGGGCTTGCCAGGTCGTTTCACGACCTCGCAACCTACGTCGTCGACCTTGAGCAGGTGCTGACCTGCGTGTGGGTCACCTGTCACCACCAGACTCGCCTCGCTGTGGTGCGGACCGTCCGCAACGGACAGGGCCGCGAAAGAAGCCATTACGGCGGCCGCCAAGGTCCTTCTGCACCCGTTCCAGTACTGCGATTTCACGGCGCCTCCTGTGATGAACTCGCACCCAGCCTAGCGTGGCTTCGCGCCCGCTGCAGGGGTTTATTTCTGCAGTCCGGTGGCCGCTTGCAGCGCCGAATTACGTCACGCCGCGACTTGGGCGCCGCACGCGGGTCGAACCGGCAGATCTCCGATTTGGTTATCCCCGGTAGTCCTTCCCTGCACCGGCGACGGTCGCGGCCTTGCATGATGTCAGCGCTGCAGGCGACGCTACGCTACGGCATCGCATCCCTTGAGGAATCCCCCTTGAGAGACCTGAAGTCACTGCTTGCCGACTGGCCTTCCCTGAGCGCGCGGCTCGACGAAGCACTCGACCTCGATCCCGAGCAGCGCGCCGCCTGGCTTGAAGCCCTGGACGAGCCGGAGACTCTGAAGGCGGCATTGCGGCAGATGATGTCGAGCGTGGAAGCATCCGGTCCTTCCCCTTTCGACGCACCGCCCAGCCTCAACGTCGTCGCAGACGGCGCCGACCGGCCCTTTGGCCGATTGGCCGCAGGGGTGCGTATCGGCAGCTACCGTTTGTTGCGCATGCTGGGTCAAGGCGGTATGGGTGTCGTGTGGCTGGCGCAACGGGACGACGGCGAGCTACAACGCCAGGTGGCACTGAAGCTGCCGCACATCGACTGGAGTGAGGGGCTGCATGAGCGACTGCGCCGCGAACGCGACATTCTTGCCAGCCTGGCTCATCCCCACATTGCAGGCATCCACGATGCAGGCGTCGACACCCATGGCCGTCCTTACCTCGCGCTGGAGTACGTGGAAGGTGAGCCGATCGACAAGTATTGCCAGCATCACCGATTGCCCGTGGTCCGGCGCTTGCGCCTGTTGTTGCAAGTGGCGCAGGCGGTCGCGCATGCGCATGCCAGGCTCGTCATTCACCGTGACCTCAAACCCGCCAACATCCTTGTCACCGCGAACGAACAAGCGCGGCTTCTCGACTTTGGCATCGCGCAGCAACTCGAAGGCGAGCGCGCCCATACCTCGGCCCTCACGCAGCAGGCAGGCAGGCCGCTGACCCTTGACTACGCCAGCCCGGAGCAACTGCGCGGTGGAATCATCGGCACCGCCAGCGACGTCTACAGCCTGGCGGTCGTCGCCTACGAGGTGCTCACCGGTTCCAAGCCGTACCACCTCCGGCGGCTCACGCCGACAGCCCTGGAGGAAGCGATCGTCTCGCTGGACGTCCCGCTGGCCAGCACGACGGTAACCGACGCCACGCTGCGGCGCGCACTGCGGGGCGACCTGGACGCGATCCTCAACCGCGCCATGAAGAAGGATCCGCGCGAGCGCTACCCCAGCATCGAGGCCTTCGCGCAGGATATCGAGCGGCACCTGGCCAAGCTGCCAGTGCAAGCCCGCCCCGATAGCGCCCTCTACCTGGCCCGGCGCTTCGTCGCTCGTCACGCACTGCCCGTGACGGCGGCCTCGGCAGTCGCTCTGGCACTTGTCGCTGGAACAGCGGTCGCCGTGTGGCAAGCGCGCTCCGCTCGCCTGGAAGCGGAGCGTGCGGAACAGGTCAAGCGCTTTGCACTGGGGATCGTCAACGGCGCGGACATGGAATCCGGGGCTGACAGCACGACCACTGCGGTCGAGTTGCTGCAGGCGGCCCGTCAGCGGGTCGAACAGGAATTGGCCGGAAGCCCCGCCAACGCGATCGAGTTGATGACAGCGGTCGGCACGGGACTGCAATCGCAAGGGAAGGTGGAGGACGCGGCGGCACTGCTGCTGACCACAAGCAACCGGGCCATCCGCGACCTGGGCCCCGACCACCCGTTGACGCTGACTGCCACCATTGCTCACGGACTCTCGCTCGTCAGCATCGACCGCCCAAAGGACGCGATCAGAGTTCTGGAGCCGGTAGCCCTGCAAGCCGCGCGCCTTCGCCAGAGCCAGGCCCAGGTTGAAGCACTGGTCAACCTCAGCACGGCGCAACTGGCCGCTGCTCAGGGGGCCGCCGGTGTCGCATCAGCCAGAGCAGCCGTCGCTGCAGTGCAGGCTCAAGGCGCAAGCGCGCGACCGATCGACGCCTTCAACGCCTGGGGCCAGCTCGCCAACGCGCTGAACGCCACCCAGGGGCCAGGCCTCTCGGACGCTGCCGGCCATGCCGTAGAGCTGGCACGGCAGATCTACGGCCGGCGCTTGACCGGCAATGTGCTGGCGATCCGGCTCATGATGTCGCGCGGCCTGGACGCTGAGGGTCACCACGCACAGGCGCTGGCCGATCTGGAGACGCTGTACGCCGACGCCGTTCGGCTGTTCGGCGCAGAGCAGCCGCGAATCGAGCCGATCGCAATCTATCTAGGCGTTGCCCGTGCCGACACGGGCAACCTCGACGGCGCATCCGCGGCGTTCCAGGCGGCGCTGAAAGTGAGCGAGCGGGTGAGTAGCGGGACGGGCGGCAATCAGGGTATCGGCCGCTTCATGCTTGGGCGCACGCTTGCCGCACAGCGCCGTGACGAGGTGGCGCTCAAGGAGCTGCAGCGCAGCGTGGCGCTGCTGACTTCCTCGGTCGGTGCGACGACAGCTCAGACGGCACGGGCTCGTTCGGTTATGGCGTCAGTGCTGGCACGGCTGGGCCGTCTGGATGAAGCGGACCGCGTCTTCGCTGAACTCGCGCAAGCCCGTTGGACGCCAGCCGAGAAGGCGCAGAACGACGGCCGGCTTGCCTTGCTGCGCAGCCGCCAGGGCCGCCATGAAGAAGCCATCGGGCTGGCCCTTGGCTCACGCGCGGCGCTGCAGGAGCACCCCTCGTCACTCGTCCGCGCGGAGGCCGGGGCGACCCTCGGCCGTGTGCTGCTTGCTGCCGGTCGAGCAGAGGATGCGACCGCGTCGCTGCGCGAGGCCAACGACTTGTACGGTGCCCGTCAAACGGAGACGACACCGGAACGTGTTGAGGTGGCCACGGCGCTGGCGGATGCCATGCGCCTCGCAGGCTCATCAAGGACGCCGCCCTAGCGGCCACTTGGCTCACAGTCGCGTTAGTCGCTCATCGCCGCTGCCAGCAGCATGCGCGCCTTTTGCCAGTCCCGCCGCACGGTCCGCACAGACAGGCCGAGCACCTGGCCGATCTCCTCGTCGTCGTACCCGCCGAAATAGCGCAGTTCCACCAGTTGCGCCAGCCGGCTGTCGTGCGCGGCGATTTCGTCGATCGCCTCATGCACCCGCATGATCTGAAGTGCGTCTTGCGGGTCGTCAGCCCGCTCCATTTGCGTTTCGAACTCTACAAACTGGACAGCACCGCCGCGCCGCTGGCTGCCATGCGCACGGGCGATGTCGAGGATGATCGAGCGCATTGCCATCGCCACATAGGCAAAGAATCGACGCCGGTCCGGGCTGTCCAGGCGCCGCAAGCTGTGCATCTTCAGGTAGCACTCGTTGACCAAGGCCGTGGTGCCCAGGTCCGCCTCGGCCATGCGGCCACGAAGTCGCGCTCGCGCGATGCGGCGCAGGTCAGGATAGATCGCCTCAAACAGGTCGTTCAGCGCGGCGGGGTCGCCCCCATGGACTCGGCGAATGATTTCGGTGATGTCGCCCATAGAACTTTCAGATCGGCACGCCGAATGATGGCATCACGGCGCCAGTGGCGATCGGCGCCGGCTCTACTGAACCGCACACGCATGGCAGCTTTCAGCAGCGGATTACGTTTTGCTTGGCACGGTTCCGCTTCCGCTCGCATGTGCCAGCCGGACGACACGGGGCCAGGAGAAACCAACGTGTCCCTAACAAAGTCTTACTCCTCCATGGTCGCGGCCAGCCTGGCGACCGCTAGCGCCGGCATGCTCGGTTTGCTTGCATCGGCCGGACCAGCGCTTGCGCAGTCCCCTGCTCTTCAAGCCTCGCTGTTCTCCGGCTACGCCAGCGTCTGCCAGAGCGTGGGCGGTGGAGAGATTGACTGCGAGTACGGAACCGGCGGTGCGTCGTGGACGGCTGGCAGCAGTGCTGTCAGCAGCTCAGTGAGCCACGGCTGGCAGGCCATCTATCCTGATTCTCCGAACTACAACTACGGCGTCGGGTCTTCCGCCCAGACAGCCCTGCGCGGCCCGCGCGGCTGGACCGGGAGCACGACCGTGGGCGGATACATCAACAGCGCTGGCTTCCAGACCCACGCCATCACCGCGACAAGCCAGATCAGCTCATGGGAAGGCATGGTGCTGCCCAGTACACCCACCTGGCAGGGTCCCGGCTACATGGAACTCGACTACCGCATCACCGGAGCCGTCGGCATCAGCTATGGCGTCGGCGGCGCCAACGACGGCGGCACCGGCGGCGCAGAGTCCAGGCTGGCGATCAGCTGCTTCGCGGGCAACGGTGCGGGTGTCGGGTCGATATGCCAGTCGCCCGACTTCGCGCCACCTCCGGCGGGCAGCACCCAGCTCGGCTCGATCGACTTCGCGGTCTCCCAGACGGTCGACCGCACTGTGCGGCTTCAAGTGCCGGTGTACGCGGATACGCCCTTCGTCTATGGCCTGGGGATGACGTTGTCGTCGCGGCTGCACATTGCGCCAATGCTCGGTCACACGATGATCATCGGCACCGCCGATGCAGACCTCTCGCACACCATCGAACTGGTGGGCTCCAGGCTGTACGACAGCACCTGGCAGCCCGTCGACAACTGGACAGCCATCGCCAGCAGCGGCTTCAACTATGCCGACGTCCAGGCTGTGCCGGAGCCATCAGCCTGGGCGTTGCTCGGCGCGGGGCTCCTGGTGCTGTGCGCGCGCCGGACACGGCCGTCCGACCTGTATCGACCGACAGGAAGAAATGCTCAACGCTCCGTTGAGCCGCAGACGCATTCTTGTTGATCAGGTGTCGGAACACTGCCTCGATGACGGCGAGTCGATCAGCTTCCCGCTGTGCCTGAGCCGTCGAAGCAGCCTGCCCGCCCCCGACGCGAACCGCACTCGCTACCAGCCTTCGCTACCGGGTTCGCCTTTAAAGGGGCCGGCCAAGTCGGGAGTGATCCAGCCACCATAGAAACCGCCAGGCTGTGGACTGACCTTCGCTTCGCCGACGCGGCAGTCGAGATGGTGGGCATAGAAGGCCACACAATCGGCGAGCGGCTCGGCACCAGACAAGGGATGAGGGTAGCTCCACGCAACCTGGCTCAGGCGGCGTGCGCCGTCGACCAGATTCCAATAGCGCGCCGGGCCCTTCCACTCACAGAACGAGCCTTCGCCAGCGCGATGCAATAGCCCAGGCTGTACGTCGGCCAGCGGCAGATAAAAGGTTGGCGGGTGGGCGGTTTCGCGGACTGCCAAAGCCGCGCGCGTGCGCGCCACTTCCAGATTCCCCCAGCGCACGACGATCTCTCGTGCCTCATGCACGAGCGCAGGCGGCCTCGGGAAATCCCAGACCGAAAGCTGCCCTGACGCAGGGGCATCGGCAAATGGGGGCCGCACTTCGCCTACCCAACGCCACTGCGCACGGGCGTTCTGTAGCCAGAAAGAGTCGTCGTTCATGAAGGCTGAGAGCATACGTGGCGAGCCGAATTCCTGAACCCAACGAGTTGCACCCGCAGACAAGCAATGTCCATCAACCCTGGTTTGATCTGCCTTCAGACCGACGAAATGGGCCTGCCTACCCCGCGCCGCTTGCTGGTGTTGGCACATTGCCAACCGGTCCGTTGCAAACGATATGGCGCATCGAGACAAGCCTTCGCATCAGCCTTGAGCTGCTCTTTCGACTGCGCCGGCCAGATTTCCGACGAACGAGTCCATTGTTACATCGCCCATGTCGACCGCCTTCGCGCCGCCGCCCGCCACGAACGTTACGTCCGCAATGCCAACCACGCCCAGAATGAGCCGGAGATACAGCGTTGCAATATCACGCTCGCGGATCGGCGACCCTTCACCATAGCTTCCGCCGGATGCGATCAGGACGGTCGCTTTTTTGCCTTTGACAAGGCCCTTGCCATCAAATCCAAGGGTCAGCCCTTTGCGCACGATGTGGTCGATCCACCCTTTGAGTGAGGCGGGAACGTTGTAGTTGTAGACCGGCGTCCCGATCACGAGATGGTCGGCAGCCAGAAGCTCCGCGACAAGGACGTCCGACTGAGCTAGCGATTGCCTCATATCAGGAGTCTGGCGCTCTGGAGGTGTGAAATAAGCGGTCAGCCAGGCGGCGTCGATGTGTGGCAGGTAGGTATCCGCCAGATCACGATGCATCACCTCGCCCTCGGGATGGGTTGCCCGCCATTGCGTGACGAAGCGGCGCGTCATTTGGCGTGAGACGGAAGCGTTTCCGCGAGGGCTGGTCTCTACAACGAGAAGTTTGGCGGTCATTGGGACACGGACCTGATGTGGAAGAACCTGAAATCTAAAGTTGTGGCACCCCCTTCGTAAGTGATTAAAATGTGATGCTATCGATCAGCCAGGCTGATACATCTTGATTGGCAGCCTCACTCTCGACCAACTGCGCGTGCTGGTCACCATCGCGGATGTAGGCAGCTTCTCGGCAACCGGGCGCCGGCTTCACCGGGTGCAATCCGCCATCAGTCAGACAGTGGCGGCGCTCGAAGAATCGCAAGGCGTTGTGCTTTTCGACCGCTCTGGCCACCGGCCCCGACTCACAGACGTCGGACGCGTGCTGGTCGACCAGGCGCGGCGCGTCCTGGAAACCGCGACAAAGTTCGAAGCGATGGCGGCGAGCACTCGAGCCGGACTGGAACCCGAACTGGCGCTGGCCATCGATCCGCTCGTACCGACCGCCCCGCTGATCCAAAGCTTGCGAGCACTCAGCAGCACTTTCCCTGACCTCGTTGTGACGTTCTCGACGGAAGGTCTTGGCGGCTCGCTGCGTCGCCTGCGAAGCGGCACGGCAGCATTGGCGATCTGCATGCTGTTGCCGGTCGTTCCGGAAGACGTCGCGGCCTTCCCGCTCATGCACGTGCGCTTGCAGGCCGTGGTATCGCCTGACCATCCGCTTGCCAAGCTGGCACGCCCCGCACAAGCAGACGACCTGGCACCTTACGTCCAACTCGTGCTGTCGGACCCGATGGACGCTGGCAGTCCGAACTACGGCTTGGTCGGCGAACGTCGTTGGCGATTCGTCGATCTGGGACGACGTCTCGACTTCTTGATGGCGGGCTTTGGCTGGTGCAGGATGCCGCTTCACCTTGTCGAGCCGGCTCTTGCGGCGGGCCAACTTGTACCCATCGAGATTGCGGACGATACGACGCCGGCCCAAGGCCTGACCATCTACGCTGCCCATATGCGCGACCAGGCACCGGGAAGAGCGGGACGCTGGCTGCTCGACGACCTACGCGCCCGGCTGATGGTCGAATCGCGCAATTGACTTTCGTCGACATGGACATCCGCAAGGCGCACATTGCGCGCATGCGCATGATATTTGCTCCCCGCGGTCATGACTGCAGAGAAACTCATGATGGCTATGGAAGCCTGGAAGCACTCAGAGAGTCAGTGTCGGAGGCTGCGACGCCTAATTCTGGCGTGCACCAAATACGACGCTGGCCTTTGCGGTATCCGAGAGCTCCAACAAATACTGTGGGCAGAGCAAGAATTTGCTGCAACGTTGTACAGCAGAGTGATGCAACTTACAGAAGACAGCCCTTAGCCATCGACGTGAACTGCAAGTTCGCAGCAGTTGAGATTTACGCTTGGCGTATGTGCCCACCGCCGGGTTCAGGTACCGCGCTTTCCCCTCCCGCCGCAACGTGCCGCGGGCGCTAGGCCGCAGCGCGTGTGCGCCCTGCGAACTCGGATCACCCTACGATCTCGCTGTTGGATGCCGCTCTTTGGCCGCCGCGCTGCGTAGCCGTCATAAGCGACCTACCCTACCGCGCGAAGCAGCGCTGCCATAAGATCCTTCAGCTATGACCGATGAAGAGATCCAGCGCTTTGCCGAGAGTCTTCCGGGGCTTTTCTTGGTGGTGCGTGTCGATGATTTGTTCACCATTGTTGCCGCGAGCAACGACTACCTGCGCGCTACGCACACCACTCGGGACATCTTTGGGAGACCGGTCTTTGATGTGTTCCCGGACAACCCAGCCGCTCCGGAGGTGATCGGCAGGCAGAACGTCCGCGCTTCGTTCCAGCGTGTGCTCGCCACGCGAGCGACCGATCAGATGGCCACGCAACGCTACGACGTGCGCGTTTCTACTGCGGCCGGTGGTGGCTTCGAGGAGCGGTACTGGAACGCCGTCAACGCCCCGCTGCTCTCTTCAGCCGGAGAGGTCGAGTACATCTTGCATCGGGTCGAAGAGGCCACGGCGCGGTCCAAGCGCGACGCTGTTGCCATCCTCGAAAGCATTGGCGAAGGCTTCTTCACACTCGACAGCCAATGGCGCTTCGATTTTGTGAACCGGCTTGCCCATCAGATACTGAACCGGGAACCTGGCAGTCTGCAGGGCCGTATCGTCTGGGACGAGTACCCAGGGCTCGAGGGGACGGAATTCGAACGCTTCTATCGCCGGACGATGTATGCGCGAGAGGTCACCCGTTTCACAGCTTTCTACACCGGCGACGCGCGCTGGTATGAGGTATCCACTTATCCGGCGCCAGAAGGCATCTCGGTCTACTTCCGCGACGTGACGGAGCAGAAGCTGTTGGAGGCGGATCGCGAGCGCCTGATTGCCGAATCGGATACCCAGCAACGCATCTATGAGACGGCGCTCAACAACACGCCGGACTTCGTCTACGTCTTCGGCCCCGACCACCGGGCGCTCTATGCCAACGATGCGCTACGTAAGGTCTGGGGAGTTGAGGACGTCCGCGGAAAGCACTGGATGGACTTGGGGTACGAGCAGTGGCACGCCGACCTGCACGACGCGGAGATCGACCGGGTTATCCAGACGCGCGCGCCCATCCGTGGAGAGATTCCCTTCACCGGCACCAACGGCACGCGGGTGTATGACTACATCTTCGCTCCGGTCTTGGCACCGGATGGCGCAGTGGTGGCGATCGCCGGCACCACGCGAGACGTGACTGACCGCAAAGCAGCGGAGCTGGCGCTTCGAGATCAAGCAGTGCGGCTTGAAGAGGCCGACCGCAGCAAAGACGACTTCTTGGCCACGTTGTCGCACGAGCTGCGCAATCCGCTGGCACCGCTGCGCAATTGCCTGGCGCTGCTGCAAGCACTGGACGGCAGCACTCGAACTGAACCGATCCGCGCCATGATGGATCGTCAGGTTAACCACCTTGTTCGACTCGTCGAAGATCTGTTGGAGGTGTCCCGGATCAGCCGCGGCGTCTTGACACTGAAAAAGGAGCGGATCGACGTCGCGACCGTCGTGCGAAACGCCATCGAGACTTGCCAGCCCCTGCTGACACACGGCAAGCAGGCGGTCCACGTCCAGCTGCCCGCCGAGCCGCTTTTGGTGGAGGGCGACCCGGTCCGGTTGACTCAGATCCTGGCCAATCTTCTGAACAACGCATCGAAGTACAGCGGGAACGGCAGCGACATCAGCGTACGAGCCGGCGTCGAAGGCAGCACGGTCCTGATCAGCATCCGAGACACTGGCATCGGCATAGATCCGGCCGCACTCCCGAGGATGTTCGAGATGTTCAGCCGCGGCGATCGCGACAGCGGTCATGCGCAAGGCGGCCTGGGTATTGGCCTGGCCCTCTCGCGTCGGCTGACTGAAATGCATGGCGGCACGCTCGACGGCTTCAGCGAAGGCGTCGGCCAAGGTAGCGAGTTCGTGGTTCGACTTCCCGCGGCCGTCGGTGATTCCCCTCCTTCGGCGTCGGCAGCCGCCGACCCAAGCCCAGTTCCAGGCGGCCTCAAGGTGCTGGTGGTCGACGACAACGATGATGCAAGAGAGAGCCTGACCCTCATGATCGAACTCATGGGTGTAGACGTTCGCAGCGCCGCAAACGGCCAGGAAGCCCTCGACAGCTTCGCTGCATACGAGCCGCAGGTGGTGCTCATGGACATCGGCATGCCCGGCATGAACGGCTATGAGGTTGCTCGGTTGATACGCGCGGATTTTTCAAACGTCCCTGCGATGCTGGTTGCCGTTACCGGCTGGGGGCAGGAGGATGATCGGCGGCGAGCTCGTGAAGCGGGGTTTGACCACCACTTGGTCAAACCCGCCGATCTTGACGCCATCCAAACCTTGCTTGCTCAAGCGAGGCAGAGCCCTGCCATGGGCATCGTCACGCCCGCGCATTGACGTTCATGGCGGTCTTCACTGCCGGGCACCGGTCTACCGCTCACCCGTCCGAGGTTTGCCCTCGAGCGGTTAAATCCCTTGCCAAGTTCCCCAAATCCCTGCCCTGTGCTCGCCCGAGCGACACGAAGGTTCGGTTGTCGACAGCCGTCAGGCCATCGCCGGATCGCTGATGCCATGCCTGCCCGTCTCCACCCGCCCCGCGTACCGGCGTCGCATCGCGCCGGAGCTGATCTGCAGGTCGTACCAGTGGCCGTCGTCGGCCGGGTTCCAGCGCCATTCGACGGTCGCGCCAACGGCCACTTCGCGGCGTAGCGAGACGCGCCGATAGGCCTGCTGCACGATGTCGAACTGGCAAGGCGCATCGCCGTCATTGCGCAGCGTGAACACCAGTTGTTCGCCATCGACTGCCAGCGCCACGTCGGAAGTCGTCGCAAGCCGTCCCTTGAAGCTGCGGTGGAACCCGCTCGGGCCGAGCACCCACAGGTCGTACGCACCGCGGTCGCCCTGCGCCGGCCGCCAGACGTCTTCCAGCCGCTTGCCAGCCTCCACCGTGTAGCGGCGCGGCAGCGCGTCCAGGTGCAGTGCGTCGTAGACCTGGAACACGGCTGCTGCGCTGCCGCTGCTGGCGAAAGCCAGCGCAACATTGCCGCCCGCAAGATCGTGGCGCAGGGAGACATCGAGCCGGTAGGGCAAGGCGCGCGACGGTCGCACGCCCGGCGCCTGCTGCGGCAGCCGCTGGTCGACTGCCGCAGGCACCTCAATGCCGGCCAGCGCGCGCTGACTGGCGCGCATGCTGTCGGCCCAGGCCTTTGTCTGCGGCCGCAGCGATGGTGGCTGCGAGTCCGCGGCGGCAAAGTCGAAGCACGAGGTCAGGTCACCGAAGACCGCGCGGCGCCAGGGGCTGATGTTGGGCTCCATGACGCCGAAGCGGGCCTCCAGGAAGCGGATGACCGAGGTGTGATCGAACACCTCGGAGTTGACCCAGCCGCCGCGGCTCCACGGCGAAATCGCCCACAGCGGTACGCGTGGGCCGGGGCCGTAGACCTGGCCACCGTGGTGGCGTTCGGCGCTGTCGTCCACCGTCGACTTGCCGGCCAGGCTGCCATCGCCGCGGCGTGACGGCGCAGCCGGCGGCGGCATGTGGTCGAAGAAGGCGTCGTTCTCGTCGTACATCAGCAGCAGCACGGTCCTGCTCCACACCGCCGGATCGTCCGTCAGCGCGTCCAGCACCTGCTCGGCGTACCAGCCGCCCTGCACCGGCGTCGACGGCCCCGGATGCTCGCTGTACTCGGCCGGCGCCACCACCCACGACACCTGCGGCAACCGGCCGGCCAGCACATCGCGTCGCAGACCGTCGAGCGAGGCGCCCTGCAGCGTGCTGCTCATGCCTTTCATCAGCGGCCCGCCCTTTCCGGCCTCGGCACCGTGGGCCGCGCGAAAGCTCCTGAAGGTGACCAGCGGGTTGTCGCCGAAGTTGTCGTCCATGTCCTGGTAGACGCACCAGCTGACGCCGGCCGCCTCCAGCCGCTCGGCATAGGTCGTCCAGCGAAAGCCTGCCTCCACCGGCCCGAGGCCGTCGACGCGGTTGTCGACGACCGGGCCGCCGCCGCTGCCAGTCGGGTCGTTGGTGCCGGTGAACAGGAACAGCCGGTTGGGGTTGGTGCCGCCGTGCAGCGAGCAGTGGTAGGCATCGCAGACGGTGAAGGCATTGGCCAGGGCGAACTGCACCGGCAGCTCGGCCTCGCGGTAGTAGGCCATCGACGCGTCGGTCTTGAAGACCGGCCAGCGCTGCATGCGGCCGCCATTCCAGGCCGCCTGCGCGTCGGGCCAGCTGTGCGGCAGCTCCAGCGCGCACTGCGCGTTGCCGCGGCTGCCGTCAAGGTGGTAGGGCAACACGGTGCGGCGGCCGTTGCTCTGCTCCCAGACCGACTTGCCCCCGGCCAGCGGAATCGTGAAGCGGTCGCCGAAGCCGCGCACGCCGCGCAGCGTGCCGAAGTAGTGGTCGAAGCTGCGGTTCTCCTGCATCAGGATGACGACATGCTCGACGTCGGCGATGCTGCCGCTGCCATGCGCGGCCGGAATGGCCAGCGCGCGCTGGATGGCCGCCGGCAGCAATGCAGTCGAGGCGGCGGCCTGCAGGAAGCGGCGGCGGCTGGCGGTGGTCATGGCATCTTGGCGGGAGGTCGCTGAGCCGTGAAGCGTACGCGGCATGCGCCTCTGGGATGAAGCTCCAACACCGTCAGCTCGTTGCTGCCAGCCTTCAGCAGCGGCGCCGGCACGTAGAGCGCTGTCTGCGGCCCGCGCTCCCAGTAGCGGCCGAGGTTGAAGCCATTGAGCCAGACGACGCCCTTCTTCCCTTCGGGCACCGACAGGAAACAGTCGCCCGGTTGCGTCACGTCGAAGCGCCCGCGGAAGAAGGTCGGCCCCGCAGCCTCGTCGCGCGGCGGTGCGAAGGCCAGCGGCGACAGGTCGTCCAGCGGCAGCGGAAAGCATTGCCAGCCATGCAGCACAGTGTGGGTGCCCAGTCGCACGAGGCCGAGCAGGCCCTTTCGGTCCAGCAGCTTCGGGCCGTAGTTCACCCGGCCCAGGTTTTCCACCAGGATGTCCAGCGTCACTGGACCCGGCGGCAGCGTCAGCGGCAGCGACAGGGGCTGGTTGCGCTCCAGCGTGCCGACCTCCACGCCGTTGACGAACACCTGCGCGCGGTCGTGCAACTGCTCCAGATGCAGCGTGGTCGGGCCCGGCGGGTGGTTGAGCTGCGTGCGGTAGAGCATGAAGCCGTAGCTCTGGCCGAGGCTTTCCATGGGCCGCGGCACCGGCGTAGCCCGCGGCGACGACAGCCGCTCCAGCGCGGCGAACAGCGGCTGCGATTCGCTCAGCGCCAGCAGCCCGCTCTCGAAGCGGGGCGCGACCGGTGGCAGCTTCAGCGGCGGCAGGTCGACGTACTTGCCGATGACGTTGCGGAAGGCATGGAACTTCGCGGTCGGCTCACCGTCCTCGGACAGCGGCGCGTCGTAGTCGTAGCTGCCGACGGTGGGCTGGTAGGCCCCCGTCTCCAGGTCGGTGTTGGCGCCGTTCATGAAGCCGAAGCTCGTGCCGCCGTGGAACATGAAGACGTTGACCGAGGCGCCCGCCGCCAGAACTTCGTCCAGCGCCTGCGCGGCGTCATCAGCGGCGCGCAGATGCTGCGGCTCGCCCCAGTGGTCGAACCAGCCGCACCAGAACTCCATGCACATCAACGGGCCGTCCGGCTGGTACTCGCGCAGCTTGGCGAACTCAGTGGCTGCGCGGGAGCCGAAGTTGGCGGTCTTCAGCACCTGCGGCACGGTGCCGTGGGTCAACATGAAATCGGTCGCGCCGTCGGAGGTGAACAGCAGCGTGCTGACGCCGCGTTCACGCAGTGCCCGCTCCAGCCAAAGCAGATAGGCCTTGTCGCTGCCGTAGCTGCCGTATTCGTTCTCAACCTGCATCGCGATGACCGGACCGCCCTCCCCGGCCTGCAGCGGCAGCAGCGGTGGCAGCAGCGCATCGAGGAAACGTTCGACCGCCGCGAGATACGGCGGATAGCAGCAGCGCAAGGCCATCTCGGGGTCGGCCAGCAGCCACGCCGGCAGGCCGCCGAACTCCCATTCAGCGCAGATGTAGGGGCCGGGCCGCACGATGACCTGCAGGCCCAGCGAGCCGGCCAGACGCACAAAGGCCGCCAGATCCAGCCCGCCAGAGAAATCGAACTCACCCGGGCGCGGCTCGTGCAGGTTCCAGGCGACATAGGTCTCGACGCAGTTGAGGCCCATCGCCTTGAGCTTGAGCAGGCGGTCCTCCCACTGCTCGGGCAGCACCCGGAAGTAGTGGATCGCACCGGCCAGGACGCGGTGCGGGCGGCCGTCGAGGTGGAAGTCGTTGTTCGCGACGGTGAAGTGAGGCATGTGAGCTGAGTTCAGGGCGTGACGATCAGCAGCGCCGGCTTGTGGGTCGCCGCGTTGCGGGACGCGTACTGCGTCCAGCCATCGCTGCCGGTGTTGGCGGCGGCGTCGACGAGGACCGACACGAGCTTGTCGCCCGACAGCGCGGACACCACCTGCGAGGTGACGTCGATGTCCACCGCGCTGCCCGACACGGCGGTCCAGCTGCCCAGCGGCGTCGACGCGGCCGGCTTGTTGTTCCAGGTGAGGCCGGTCTCCGTCCAGCCGTCGCTCGCAGCGAGGAAGGCCTGGTTGACGATGCCCGTCGCGCCGGCCGCGGTCACGTACAGCCGCAGCGTGGCGCTGGACACCGCCCCGGTGATCCCGTTCAGGTCGAACTTGACGAAGGACTGCCGGTCATAGCCGACGGCCTCCTTCTTGACGTCCAGCACGGTGGACGCGCCGTAGTTGGTGGCGGCGTAGCTGCCGTTTCGCACATGCGCGTCGGCAGCGGCCTCGCGCGTGGCCAGCGTGCCGAACTGCAGGTTGGCCTTGAAGGTCTTGCCGGCCGCGGCATTGACGTTGACGCTCAGCTTGATGGTCGGAGCCAACCGCAGCACGGTCACGCCGGGGTCCGCCGAGATCAGCCGCGTGGCGGCGCGGTGGATCTCGACGGTGATGCTGCCGGTGTTCAGCTGCGTCGGGTCGGCGATGCCGATGTGCAACTCGCGGGCGGCGTTCTCCAGCATCGTGACCGAGGCTTTCCTGTCGCTGCTGATGACGGGCGAGCCGGCATCGACGACGGTCTTGGCAGCATCGTTCCAGAAATTGACGCCGACGAGCGTGAGGCTCGCATCCTTGGCCGCATGGGCCTCGGCCGAGTTCTCCAGGATGCTGAGGGTCGGCGCGGCCGCATAACTGGCCAGCTGCGCGGCGCTGACGTTGGGCAGCACGACGTAGGCGTAGCCCGAGGCCGTCGGGTTGACGCCATGCGGCATCGCCAGGCTCAGGTAGTTGCGGGTGATCGGGTCCGTGCTGCCGCCGTCGTCGATCTGCGACTGGCTGCCGGTGCGCGCCTCGCGCTTGCCATCGAGCGTGGCGGTGAAGGGGAAGAACCAGCCGATGTCCGCACCCGCCACGCTGCCGGCCAGGTGGGCCCAGCTGACGCCGCTCATGCGCTCGGCCCAGCCCAGCGACGTCGGCTTGGCGCTGCCGTTGACGGTCAGGGCATTGCTGCGCCCAGCGTTGAGCTTGCGGTTTTCGACGATGGTCTCCACGTTGCGTCCATCGGTGGTGGCAATGCCCGAGCCCATCGCGACGATGCGGTCGCCGAAGACGAACCACGACTTCCGCCCCTGGAGCGCGGAGCCGGTGCTGCCCGACAGAGCGAACTGCATGCCGCTGGACAGGTGCCTGTCGTCCACCGCGCTGCCACCCACCCAGGCGTTCGGGTTGGGATAGCTCTTGAAGCTGACCAGCGTGCCCGCCGAGCCGTCCGTCGTCGTGCCGGGCAGGCGGAAGGCGTCGACGGTGGGCCAGTAGCCGTCGGAGAACTGGGTCAGGTCGGCGTTGTAGAGCGTGGTCATGCCCAGGCCGGTGAACCAGCCCTTCTTGTTGTCGCCATTCCCGTACTCAAAGGTGGCGATGCGGCTCGACGACAGGCTCAAGCCCCAGGCATAGCCGGGGGCCAGGCGCAGTCCGCGGTCCATGCTGGCGTAAAAGCGCGCGCTGTCCAGCGGGGCCACGGGCGTCACGGCGCTGTTGGCCATCACCGCCTTGATGCGCGCGATGTCGGGCAGGCGCAGTTCGGTGTAGTAGTTCGCGAAGCTGGTGTCGCGCTGCACCTGGCCCTTGACGATGCCCTTCAGCAGCGCCGCCTCGGTGGTCGGAGCGCCCTGGGCCAGCATGGCGAGCGTGGCGACGATGGCGCGGCCGCTGAGGTGGTCGCTGGTGGCCGGGAAGGTGATGCTGCGGCCGCGCAGCATGTCCATGATGGCGCCCTGGTAGAGGAAGGGCTGGAAGGAATCGCTGACCCAGCGGTAGACGTTGCCAGCGTTCGCATCGGTGATGGGCCAGCTGGAGCCGTTCAGCAGGTAGAACAGCTTGGCGACGCCCGACAGCAGCACCGCACCGTAGCTGCCGGCATAGGGCACGTTGACATGCTGGATGAAGGAACCGTCGACATAAAAGCCGTCACCGCTGGTCACGTAGGGGTAGACCTGGCTCATCGCGTCGCGCCCCTGCACGATCTTGGCGGAAGACTTGCCCAGCACGCCGCGCACGACCACGACAAGGGCCTTGTCCAGCCGGTTCGCGCCGGTGGCGACGGCGTTGTAGAAGGTCGCGACCGTGGGGTCGCCGCAGAAGCGGTCCACCGCGCGGATATAGCTGGCACGCTGGGTGGCAGAGAGCTGCGCGTGCATCAGCGCCATCGTGTCCACCAGCGCCTGGGGCGTGCCGATCTCCCAGTCCCACCAGTTGCCGTAGGGGGTCTTGTTCTCGTGATACCGCTGGGCGTAGAGCCAGTCCAGTCCGCTCACGATATCGGACGCCAGCGCGGGATTGCCCTGCAGTGACGACCCGTTGGTGGAGAACGCCAGCGCCATCGCCCGCAGACGCTGGTAGGCGTAGGTGATGTGGGAGGCCGTGTCGTCCCACAGCGTCGTGCGGCCGGCCTCCTTGTGCATGCCGTCCCAGTGCAGCTGCGCCGAGCTCGTGATGAAGCCGATCTGGGCGGCGATATCCGGATCCGCGGTGTTGACGCTGCCGCCGGTGAGCTGCGTCACCCACTTGCCGCGCAGGTCGTCGTACTCGTCGGCGCGGGCCAGGCCCATCGCGCACAACATGATGAAAAGGCCGGCGAGCAGCCGCAGTGCGTGCAGCTGACCTTGCAATCGTGAAGTCATGGCGATGGCTCCTGTCGAGGACGATGGGACCTGGCGAACCGAACGGCTCAGTACTTGTAGCGAAGGCCGACGTAGACCTGGCGGCCGCTGTTGTAGAGCGCCGTCGTCTGCTCGGGCAGCGCCGTGTTGGTCGGCACCTTGTTGAAGTAGCGCAGGGTCGGGCTGTTCAGGTTCAGGCCTTCGACGTTGAGCGACAGGCCCTCGGTCAGCTTGACGCCGAAGGACGCATTCACCGTGCCGCTGGCCGCCGCGTAGCTCTGCTGAGCGCCGTACAGGCCGATGCGGATTTCGCTGCGGTGCGCGTAGGCGATGCGTGCGTTGAAGCGCTCGTCCTCGTAATACGCGCCAAGGTTGTAGGTGTGGCGCGCGGCACCCATGATCGGATTGCCGCTGGCTTCCTTGGAGTCAGCGAACGTGTAGTTCGCGTTGGCGCCGAAGCCGCCCCACAGTGGCTGCTCCCAGCCCAGCTCGATGCCCTTGGACTTGCCCGTCACGGAAATCGGCTGGCTGACCGTGGTGTCCATGAAGGCCGGCTTGAGGACACCGGTGACCGGATCCTTGGCCGCCGTGTTGAACAGGTACTGCACCGAGCTGCCTGCGCCGATCAGCGAGTCGAAGTCGATCACGAAAGCCTGGGCCGACAGCAGCGATCGCGGCTGGAAGTACCACTCGACGCCGAGGTTGTAATTCTTGGCAACGACCGGCTCCAGCTTCGGATTGCCGCCCGAGGCGATGGACACCGGCGTGGACGCCGGGTTGTACTGGAAGTTGCCGATGGCCGTGCCCAGCGCGCTGTACTCGGGGCGCGACATGGTCTTGGCAACGGCTGCACGCACGGTGAGGTTCTTGCTGACGTCAAAGACCAGGCTGGCGCTGGGCAGCAGCTCGCTGCCCTGGCTGTCCGTCGTCATCGTGAAGAAGTTGCCGAAGCGCGAGCCGGTGGTCAGCGTGGCGCCGGCAGGCACGAACGCGGCGCATTCGCTGGCCTGCAGCGCGCTGCCGTAGGTGATGAGCGTGCCGTCGGCGGCCCTGGAGCCGGCGGCGCCGCAGGACAGGCCGGTGTTGGTGGTCACGCTGGTGCGTGTCTTCACGTAGCGAAGGCCGACATTGCCGCGCCAGGCGTCGCCGCTCAGCCTGGCCATCACGTAGAGCGCCTGGCTTTTCTCGCCGACGCGGAAGGGGCCCGATGCGGGGCGGTTGAAGACCGGGTCGGTGCTGAGGTTGGCCTCGGTCCACTGCGCGATGGTGCTGGGCGACAGCGAAGGCACATAACCGGCCAGACCACCGGCACCGTCACCCAGGCTCGCGCCGAAGTCGGACGGCAGCGTCTTCCCGTCCCAGCCGATCTGCGGCAGGCCGCTGTCCACCTGCCCCGTGCCGGCGGCATTGACGGGCCAGCCGGTCTTCAGCGGCCGGTAGGCCTGGCGGAGATGGTCGGCACCGCGCCAGCCGAACTTGATGCTGCTGAGCACGCCGTCGCCCTGGCTCCACTCGCCGTCGAGCTGCGCGAAGTGTTCGCGGTCGACGCTGCTGGCCAGCGTGTGGTTCTGGTCGCTGCGGATGAAGTTCCAGTTGCTGGATGACAGGCCGTTCGGCAGGCTGATGCTCGTCGCACCGGTCTCGTTGCCCAGCGCATAGGCCTGGGTCACGCCGCGGAAGCTCATGTAGTGCTCGTAGAAGTCGGCGGTGCCCTCGGCCTTGGTCGTGCCGACGAGGCCGTTCACGCTCAGGTCCTCGCTGGCCTTGAACTTGAAGTCGCCGGTGTAGTAGTTCGTCTTCACCGCGGCGCCCGGGTTGTAGGTGGCCTGCAGCGTGTTGCCGTTGTTGGTCGTGTTGGCGAAGGTGCCGCCGGTCAGCACGCCGTTGCTGACGACGGCATTCGTCGGCACGATCTTGTTGGTCAGGCTGTTCGCGAAGTCGGTGTTGAAGACCTGTCGGTAGTAGCTCGCGTCCAGCTTGGACATGAAGGCCTCGGCGCCGAGCGTCAGTGCGTCGCTGGGCTTCCACTGCGCGCCGAGCACACCGCCGCGGCGCTTGCGTTCCTGCTCGAACAGCTGCGTGGCGATACCGCTGACGAAGGTCGTGCCCACCGGCACGGCCGCGTTGGCCTGGGCCGCCGTGGCCACACCGTAGCTGCGCGTCTGGCCGTCGCGGCGCACGTGGCGGCTCTCGTCGAAGAACTGGCCCATCACGCCGAAGGTGTTGCTCGCGTTCTTCCAGTTCATGAGGGCCGAGAGCTGCGGGTCGGTCTTGCCGGCGCGGTCGCTGTAGACGGCCTGCAGGCCGACCTCGGCCGTGAACGGCTTCTTGAAGTCGAGCGGGCGCCTGGTGATGATGTCGATCGAGCCGGCCACGCCGCCCTCGATGTCGTCGGCCTGCGCGCTCTTGTGCACGACGACCTGGCTCACCAGTTCTGACGGCAGCAGCAGGAAGCTGACGCTGCGGGCCGAGCCGCTGGTGTTGGGGCCGGCGCCGCCGGCGATCATGTCGCCGTAGTCCCAGTCGGCCGACGCGACCGAGTGGCCGTTCAACGTGACGAGCGACAGGCTGGCGCTGGTGCCGCGCATGCTGACGCGGTCGTTCTCGTCATAGCCGCCGTTGCCGCCGGTGCCGGTGGCGGTGTTGATGCCGGGCAGGCGCTGCAGCGCGTCGGCCACGTTCTTGTCGGGCATCTTGCCGATGTCCTCGGCACTGATGACCTCGGTGACGCCGTCGGCATAGCGCTTGCTCGCCAGCGACTTGTCCTTGGCGGCGCGGATGCCGGTGACGAGCACGGTCTCCAGCTTGTTGTCTTTGTCGGCCGGGGCAGCCGTCTGGGCCTGGGCGGCGGCGGTCAGCAGCGTGAAGACGGCCAGCGCGGTCGGGCGCAACAGGGGGCAAGGTGTCGATCGCATGTTTCAGTCCGAATGATGAGGGTGATGGGTGAGGCGGCTCAGGGACTCAGTCGCCGGGATGCCAGAAAGGCCGCCAGCCGCGGGCATGCCGGGCCAGCGCCTCGAGGAAGAAGAAGTCGCCCCACAGGCTGGCTTCGTCGATGCCCAGGCCGTCGGGCATGCTGTAGACGCCGTGCAGCAACAGCGCGTTGCCGTCCGCGCGCCAGCCGGCGCAGTGCTGCAACAGGCCGCGCAGCAGGCGTCGCGATTCGCCGCGGTAGAAGGCCGCGCGCTCGGATTGCCCCTCGGCCTGCAGCGACTCCGCCATCTCGATCAGCCCGCAGGCGGCGATGGCACTGGCCGAGCTGTCCCAGGGCTGCATGGGGTCCGCGGCGAGGCTCAGGTCCCAGCAGGCGACGCCGTGCTCGGGCAGGCCGACAAGGAAGCGCCGCGCCAGCCGTTCCGCCGTGTCCAGAAAGCCGCACTCCGGCGCCCAGCGGTGGTTGAGCGCGAACCCGTACACGCCCCAGGCCTGGCCGCGCGCCCAGCAGGAGTCGTGCGACGCGCCCTGCGCCGTCGTGCCGTGGCGGGGCGCGCCGCTGGCGGGGTCGAAATGGAAGGTGTGGAAGCTGGAGTCGTCGCTGCGCACCAGATAGGCCTGAGAGCGCAATGCGTGGCTGATGGCGGCGTCGCGCATCGCCTCGTCGCCACGCGCGGCGCTGGCCCAGTGCAGCAGCGGCAGGTTCAGCAGGCAGTCGATGATGATGCGGCCGCGCTGGGCCGGGTCGTCGAGCTGGCCCCAGGCCTGGATGACGCCCGCACGCGGCAGGAAGCGCTTCATCAGCAGGTCGGCGGCTCGCAGCGCCGTGGCGGTGGCGTCCACGCCACTGCGCGTCGCGGCGACGCAGGACGGCAGGTAGAGGAAGCCGAGATCATGGTGATCGAGCACGTAGTGCCGGTCCAGGCGCTCGGCGTAACTCGGCAGCTGCGTGTGCGCAGCGTCGGCGAAACGCGCCTGACCGCTGAGCTCGTGCGCCATCCACAGCAGCCCCGTCCAGAAGCCGGCGCTCCAGCTGCCATTGGCGCCGCGCGGCACGTCGGCCCAGGCAGAGGGCTGGAAGTGGTTGGCGGCGCTGGTGTCCCCGGGAAACTGCGAGCCCAGGTCATGCAGGCACCGGCCGAGCTGAGCGCACGCCCGCTGCAGCGCATCTTCGAACAGCGTGGCATCCGGGCCTGACTCGACAGCGGCGTGTATGGTACTTTGCGTTAACGTCAACATATCTGGCAAAAAAAGACGGCCGCACCCGGGGCGGCCGCCGAAGGAGACTCAGGGAGCTTGGTAGTGTCGAAAGCCGCCGTGCCGGCGCATCTGGCCGAGCAGGGCCACGTAGCACAGCGCGGACAGAACGGCGAGGCCGCCGCTGGCGATGAAGGTGTGGCGGTAGTGGCTGCCGGTGGCGTCCAGCCAGGCGCCCATCGTCGGCGCGACCAGCATGTAGCCGACCGCCGCCAGCAGGTTCATGGCCGAAAAGAACTGGGCGAAGCGCGCTGCGGGGAACAGGTACTGGCCAAGCGCTGCCGTGCCGGTGAGGTAGATGCCCGACACGACGCCGTGCAGCACGAAGGCGGCGCCGAACTGCCGCGCGTCCTGCACCCACAGGCCGGCAGCCAGCATGCACAGCGCGTAGGCGCAGATCGCCACCAGCCCCACGCGCAGCGGATGGAAGCGGTCCGCCAGCCAGCCCACGGGCAGCGCGAGCACCAGCGAGCAGGCGTAGGTGACGGCCAGCGCGTCGCCATAACCCCCCAGGCCCAGGCCCACCTGCCGGGCGTAGAACACACCGAAGCTGTTGACCGGGCTGCCACAGACGAGGCCCAGCATCATGGCCAAAAACAGCAGCGCGTAGAAGCGGTGGCTGAAGCATTCGCGCAGAT
>SEEY01000408.1 GCA_004211235.1 Rubrivivax sp. | reverse complement strand
GAACACGGCGGTCTTGAGCTGCACGCTGCTCACGCTGCCCTTGGCGCCGGCGATGACCGTGAGCGTCTCGCCGGTGACGAGCGAGTTGGCGTCGAGCGCCGTCACGTCGCCCACGGACTCGAGCACGACGTCACCACGATCCAGGCTGGCATTGCCGGCGTCCGAGCCGGCCATGACCCTGCCGACGCTGAGGTTCACGCGCGGGCGGTTCAGCGGGTCGGCGATGGCCGCGGGCTGGTAGGCGCGCAGGCTGATGTCGTTGCGGTCGGAGGCGCCGCGGGCATAGACCTCGGCGGCCGTCAGCGAGCCGGTCACGCGCACCTGCACGAAACCGTCCATGGCCTGGGCGTAGTCCAGCAGCAGGTCACCCTTGTTGATCAGCTCGACATTGCCTTCGCCGGTCAGCGTCGCGTGGCCGATGTGGGCAACCTGCGTGGCGAGCACGATGCCGGCCTCGGCGTCGGCGTTGAGCGTCTGGGCATGGATCTCGCCGCCGATGGCCACGCCTCCGTTGCCGTTGCCCGTGGCGGATTGCAGGATCTGGCCGGAAGCCGCAGACAAGGTGACGGTGCCGTCCGCGACGATGAGGCTGGAGTTCAGCAGCACGCTGCCTGCGGCGTCGCCAGCGCTGATGCCGATGTCGCCGCCGGCTGCCGTAAGGCGTGTGTCGTCGTCGGTCACGACGCTGCCGCTCAGCGCGCCGCCGTGGCCGGCTTCAATGACGATGCTGCCGGCCGTGATGCCGCCGGACATGCGTACGTCACCCTGGGCCTGAAGCGTCACGGCGCCGAGCGCGCCCGTGGCGCCGGGCTGCACCGTGCCGGCGAACAGCAGATCACCGTCGCTGCTGAGCGTCACCGTGGCCAGGGCCTGCGTGCCGGTGCGCGTGCCGGTGATGATCGTGGAGTCGTCCATGCGCAGCGTCACGCCGGCATGCACGTCGATGGCGTTGCCGTCGAGCTCGACGGCGAGCTGGCGGCTGGCGCCAGCGTGCGTCAGGCCGCGCAGCGCGACCTCGTTCTCGCCCTTGATGTTGAGCGTGTCGACCGCCGTGACATGGCCTGACAGGCGCACGGTGTTTCCGGCGTCGATCATGACGCTGCCGCCGCTGATGGATGCGAGCGATCCGTTCAGGCCCGCGCTGACCGTCGCGGTCGAGACGACGCTGCGGAACACCGTTTCCTCCGAGACGATCGGCACGTCCTTCCAGACGGTGACGAGGTGGTCGGTCTGCACCGGGACCTTGGAGACCGTCGTCTGGTAGACCGGGCGCGATTCGACGATGTCGTGCGACTGGGTCGTCAGCAGGTACTGGTGGCGCTCGCGCTGGTCGAAGACGGGCTTGTCGGCGCCCGTCCAGGTGTAGGTGTAGTTGTAGAAGTTCTCGTAGACCTTCCCCCAGGCCGCGTAGGCCGACACGGTGTCGTTGCCGATGTCCGCGCCTCCCAGCCAGCTGCTGTGGAACATCAGGTTGGCGGTGTTGTCGGTGTAGTTGTTGTACTTGTAGGTGCTGGTGATGCCCGCCGGACCGACATCGCGGTACAGGGTCAGCTGGTAGAGGTCGCCGCCGAACGAGACCGACGACGCGTTGTCGTGCGGGTAGCGGATCGTGAAGAAGGGGATGCTGGCGTACAGCGGGTCGGGCGTGTTGCGGATGTCGCCGTTCCAGGGGCCGCCCACCGAATTGTTGAACTGGTAGGCGCGTCCGCCGTAGTTCCCATGCTCGTAGAGCGTGAAGCTGAACGGCGAGAACATCGAGCCGCCGACGACGCGCGAGCCCATGTCCTGCGCACTCGCATTGCTGAAGGTGGCATCCGACAGCTGCGCAATATAGGCATTGGCCGCGGTGATGTCGTCAGCACCGCGGTTCGGCGAATAGAAGTCCAGCGTCGCGCCTGTGCCGCCGGTGGTGACGTTCCAGCCGGGCTCGCGGTTGGTCTGCGTCGCGGTGATCGGCGCGCTGGCACCGGGAACCGCGGAGTTGACGAAGTTGAAGATGCGCTGGCCGCTGTCGCGGTAGCTGACGTTCCACTTGGCGCCGGAGCCGTCGTCGTCGAGGTTGAAGATGTACAACGACGTGAACGCCGACTTGCTCTGGCTGTACAGCACGCGCGCCTGTTCCTTGACGGTGCCGACGTACTCGCCCGAGGCGCCGCCGCTGACCGTCGTCCAGGCGCTCGTGCTGCCTGACGCGCCGACGCCGTTGTTGCCGTCCTTGTTGTTGTCGCCGGTGAGGTACTGGGTCTGGCCCTGCGACACCAGCGCCAGGATGTCTTCCTGGGCGCCCTGCGGCATCAGCACGAACTTGTCGCGCCAGTTGGCCACGTCGACGAAGTAGACCTTCTCGGGCTTGCCGGCCCAGGCGGGGCCGGTGTAGCCGCCCTGGCCAGGGCTGTAGACATGCGGCACGCCGTTCTTCACCTCATGCAGCTGCGGGTTGCTGTAGCTGAACTGGTAGAGCGGCTTGAAGCCGAGCGTGTTGAGCACGGCCCAGTGCTCGGCGTCGTCGAGCTGCTGGAACTCCTGGTAGGCGGTGTCCTTGTAGTTGCCGGACGGCGGGCTGGTGGCGGCGCGGCCGGGGTGCTGCTCGTCGCTGCCGTTGCTCCAGTTGACGACGGGGATGGTGCTGCCCGTGATGGCCTGGTTCAGATAGTCGACACCCTCGACGAAGGTCTCGCGGAACTCGCCGGTGGAGGCGTTGTAGTAGCCGACCTGCTCGATCACCGCGTTCATCGTCGTGTAGCTGCTGCCCACGGGCACGAGCTCCGTGCCGACCTGCTCGGTGATGACGGTGTCCTGGTAGGTGATCTCCGGCACGGTGACCGTGCCGGTGGCGACCTTGGTGTAGCCGGTGACGCGGGTGACCTTCTCTGCGACGAGGGTCACCACCTGAGTCGTGATGTCGCGGTCGGCGTTCAGGTCGGCGTCGGCGTCCAGCGTGATGTCGCCGCCGGCCATCAGCGTGAGGTGGCCGGTCGCCCGCAGCAGGCCCTGGCCCAGGATGCTGATGGAGCCACCCAGCAGTTCGGACTTGAGCACCGTGCCTTCGAGCGACGCACGGTCGCGCGTCGTCAGGTCGACGCCGGCGTGAACCTCGATGTGGCCGATGCTCGTGACGCCGCCGTTCGTGGCGGTGATGCCGCTGGTGACGGTACCGCCGAAGCTGGCCGAGCGGCCGGCCGACACGAGGATGCGACTGCTGCCCGTGCGGTCGGTCGTCTGGACGAAACCGTCGATCTGCACCGTCGGCGCCGCGAAGTGGATCAGCGAGCCGGCCTGCACGATGGCGGCGTCGCTGAAGAAGGTGGGCGTGGTCGGGCCCGGCGACACGACGATGCTGTTGCGCGCCGCCATGTAGACCGTCGAGCCGGTTGCCGAGGCGTGCACCCGGCTGCCGGCCTGGGCGAGCAGGTTGCCGCCGGTGATTAGCACGGTATTCAGCGCATTGATGTCGCGCAGGATGACCACATCGCCGGAGACGGACGCGATGTCCACCAGGCTGGTGATGCCGTCGCCAATGTTGGCAACCGCAGTGCCGACTGCGCCGTCCACCCGAACATCGTCGATGGACGTCAGGATGATGCTGCCGCCCAGCGCCGTCTCCAGCTGGCCGCCGGAGACGTAGGCCTGCGTCGTGGCGTTGCGCACGAGCTGGGCGACGCGGATGCCGGTCTTGCTGTCGTCGGTGCCGGCGACGATCTCCAGGCGGTCATCGGCGCGGACGATGCCGCCCACCAGCACCTGCGAGCGCGACACGATGCCGACGTCGGCATCGTTGTCGACGGCGCTGACCAGGCCCTTCAGTCGGATGTCGCCGTCCGAGACCAGCCTGACGAGGCCGGCCTCGCCCTTGACGCTGTCGCTCCACTTGCCGCCGCCACTGGCGTCCGAACGCACCAGCGCCGTGTCGGTGAACAGCATGCCGATGCCGGCCGCGTTGGCGCCGGACTGCAGCGTCAGGCGGCCGGTGGCCGTCAGCTCGCCGCCGCTGTTCGTGGCCAGGTCGCCCACGACGATCTCGCGCAGCGCGCTCACCTGCAGCTGCGCGTTCTTGCCGGTGAAGTTCCAGACGCCGGCGCTGATGTAGTCGCCGCCTGCGCGCACGGTGCCGGCCAGCGTGACCTGCGGCGCCTGCACGGAGACGAGGCTGGCGTCGCCCGTGCTGTAGAGCTGCGCGTCGATGGCCAGCGTCAGGCGGCTGCCGGCCAGCAGGCCGAGCAGCGCGTTGGCTTCCAGCACCGCACCGCCGCTGTGGCCGCCGACGCTGCCGATGTTGATGGCACCCTCGGCCTGCAGCAGCAGGCGCTGGCCGGCGGCCTGGGCCGAGATGACGGTGCCGTAGACGGCGATGTCGCGGCCGGCCGTGGCACGCATCGAGCCAGCCAGCGAGACGC
>SEEY01000407.1 GCA_004211235.1 Rubrivivax sp. | reverse complement strand
GCTGTGGTCGATCTACTGGCTGTACAAGCTCCTGCGCAACCGGGAAGGCATGGGCTATGGCGACTTCAAGCTCCTCGCCGCCATGGGCGCGTGGCTGGGCTGGCCCATGCTGCTGCCGATCATCCTGCTCTCGTCGGCCGTCGGCGCGGTGGTCGGCATCTGCCTGATCTTGTTCCGCGGCCATCAGCGCGAGGTGCCGATTCCGTTCGGCCCCTACCTGGTCGGCGGAGGCCTCGTCGCGCTGTACGTCGGGCAGCCCACACTCATGGCCATCCTGGGCCTGCATCTGGGCTGACGCATGCGCGTCGGCCTCACGGGCGGCATCGGCAGTGGCAAGAGCACGGTCGCCGGCTTCCTGCGCGAAGCGGGCGCCGTGATCGTCGACACGGATGCCATCTCGCGCGGCCTGACGCTGGCCAATGGTGCGGCGATGCCGGCCATCGCGCAGACTTTTGGCAGCGACTTCGTGACTGCCGACGGCGCGCTGGACCGTGATCGCATGCGCGCCCTCGCCTTCTCGGACACGGCCGCCAAGCGCCGGCTGGAAGCCATCCTGCATCCCCTGATCACTGCGGAAGCCATGGCGCAGGCCGATGCTGCATACGACGTCGCGATGGTCGTTCTCGACGTGCCGCTGCTTGTCGAATCCGGTCGTTGGCGACCGCGCGTT
This sequence comes from Rubrivivax sp., assembly GCA_004211235.1. The sequence continues at coordinate 3,724 of SEEY01000407.1, read as the reverse complement.
GCACGCGTGCTCGTGGTCGACTGCTCGATCACGACTCAGGTGGAGCGTGTGCTCCAGCGCCCGGGGTGGACACGCGAGCGCGTCGACGGAGCGCTGGCGGCACAGGCGACCCGCGAAGCCCGCAGGGCTGCGGCCGACGCCGTGTTGCTGAACGATGGCATACCACTGGTCACGCTCAGAAACGAAGTCATGAGCCTGGCTGCACGCTGGGGCTGTGAAACAATCACGCCGCCCTGACTGAAGCCTGCGCCGTGGTCCTGTACGAGTACCCGTTCAACGAGAGCATCCGCACGATGCTCCGCCTGGAACACCTGTTTGACCGCCTCGGCGCGCTGATGGCCCGCGACCCCGCGTTGGACCATCATTTCGCGCTCGTCACTCTGTTCGAAATTCTCGACGTCGCCTCGCGCGCCGATCTGAAGAGCGACCTGCTCAAGGAGCTCGAGAAGCACAAGGCGCTTTTCAACACCTATCGCGGCAGCCCCGGCGTGGACGATGCGCGCCTGGACGAGGTGGTCGCCCGCATCGACGGCGCCTACCAGCGCCTCAACGCGCTGAGCGGCAAGACCGGCACGGCACTGACCAGCAACGACTGGCTGATGAGCATCCGCAGCCGCATCAACATCCCCGGCGGCACCTGCGAGTTCGACCTGCCGGCCTACTACAACTGGCAGCAGCTGCTGCCGGTGCGGCGCCGCAAGGATCTGATGACCTGGGCGCAATCGCTGATGCCGCTGGCCGAGGCGTTGCAGGTGCTGTTGGGCCTGCTGCGCGACTCCGGCGCGCCCCACAAGGTGGCGGCCACGGCCGGCCAGTTTCAGCAGAGCCTGCCGGCCGGGCGCGTCTACCAGCTGCTGCGCATGCGCATCGACCCCAGCCTCGGCCTCATTCCCGAAATTTCCGGGCACCGCCTGATGATCTCCATCCGCCTGATGCGCCAGGACGAAGAGGGCCGGCTCAAGCTGGCGGTGGAAGACAGCGGCTTCGAGCTCGCGCTTTGCCAGTGAACCGACCATGAAGACGAATGCCCAGGGCGAGCGCCTCGTCCGCTGCCCCCAGTGCGGAGGCGACAGCGTGTTCGCACCGAGCAACAAGTGGCGGCCCTTCTGCAGCGAGCGCTGCCGCCAGATCGACCTCGGCGCCTGGGCCAGCGAGTCCTTTCGCGTGCCCGCCACGCCGCCCCAGAACCCCGATGAATACGGGCCTGACGGCGAGCCGCTGGTTCACTGACCAGGCACTGATCCGTCGCTGATCAAGCCCCGAGCAGGCGCCGCGAGACCAGCTCGCGCCGCGCGCTGGCGGCGTCGGTGAACAGGAAGGACTGCCAGTCGCGCGCCAGCGCCGCTTCGACATTGACCGGGTGGTCGTCGATGAACAGAAGCTCCGACGGCGCCGCGTTGAAATGCCGCTCCGCCAGCGCGTAGATCTCGGCGCCCGGCTTGATCTGCTTGACGCGGCCCGAGAACAGGCCCGACTCGAACCACTCGCTGAGCGGATAGCTCTTGCTCAAGTGGTCGGCATAGGGCTCCGGCATGTTGGACAGGAAGTGCAGCGTGTGCCCCGCAGCCTTCAGGTCGCGGATCAGCACGACGGTGCCCGGGATGGGCATCAGCTCTTCCGGCACGGCGCGCACGACGGCCTCCACATCGCCGCGCGGCCAGCCGGTGCGCGCCGAGATGCGGCGCACCACTTCGTCCGCGCCGATCAGACCCTGGTCGAACAGGCCCCAGTCGCCACCGTAGTTCTGGAAGAAGACCGCAGCCGCCTGGGCGCCCTGCTCCAGCGTCTCGATGCGGTGCGGCCAGACGCGGGCCAGGAAGCTGGCCGGATGCCAGCGGAAGACAACGCCGCCGAAGTCGAAGACGATCTTCATGCGGACACCAGTCGCGTGAGCAGACCGGCCGTGGAACCGTCCAGGCCAGACGTGTCGCCGCTGTCCAGACGCGGCAGCAATTGGTTGCACAGCGCCTTGCCGAGCTCCACGCCCCACTGGTCGAAGCTGTTGATGCCCCACAGCGCGCCGGTGACGAAGACGCGGTGCTCGTAGAGGGCAATCAACGCGCCGAGGGAGCGCGGCGTCAGCGCGTCCAGCACGAGGGTCGTGCTCGGGCGGTTCCCGGGAAAGCTGCGATGGCGGGAAAGCACGTCGCGGTCGAGCGTGGCGGACGCGGTCGGCGCCTTCTCGGTCAACGCCTCGGCGGCAGTCTTGCCCTGCATCAGCGCCTGGCTCTGGGCGAGGCAGTTGGCCAGCAGCTTGCGGTGCTGGTCGAGCAGCTTCTCGGCCAGTTCGCCGCTGGCACCGTGGTTGGGACGCTTGACCGCAATGAATTCGACCGGGATGACATCCGTGCCCTGGTGCAGCATCTGGAAGTAGGCATGCTGGCCGTTCGTGCCGGCCTCTCCCCAGACGACCGGGGACGTGCCGAGCGGCAAGGCATTGCCGTCCAGGTCCACGCCCTTGCCGTTGCTCTCCATCTCCAGCTGCTGCAAGTAAGCCGGCAGGCGGCGCAGGCCCTGGTGATAGGGCGCGACGCTGCGGCTGGTGAAGCCGTGGAAGTTGCGATACCAGATGTCGACCAGGCCCAGCAGCACGGGCAGGTTCTGCGCCAGCGGCGTGGTGGCGAAGTGCTGATCCATCGCATGCGCGCCGGCCAGCAGTTCGCGGAAGTTGTCGGCACCGACGGCGATGGCGATGGGCAGGCCGATGACGGACCACAGCGAATAGCGGCCGCCGACCCAGTCCCAGAAGCCGAACGCCGTGTCGATGCCGAAAGCGGCGGCGGCGGCGGTGTTGCTGCTGGTGGCGACGAAATGGCGCGCGACATCCGTGCCGCCCGCCGCCTGGAACCAGGCCTTGGCGGCCTGCGCGTTGGCGAGCGTCTCCTGCGTCGTGAAGGTCTTGGACGCGATGACGAACAGCGTGTGCTTCGCGTCGAGGCCTGCCAGGACGGGCGCGAGGTCATGGCCATCGACGTTGGACACGAAATGCAGCTTCAGGTCGCGGCGGCCGAAGGCCTGCAGCGCCTGCACGACCATGGCCGGGCCCAGGTCGCTGCCACCGATGCCGATGTGCACGACGTCGGTGATCTCACCCCGGTCGCCACGGCGCACGCTCTCGGCAAAGGCCAGCATGGCGTCGAGCGAGGCCTGCACTTCCGCGTTGAAGGGCGCGTCGCTGCCGGCCGGCGCGCGCAGCGCCGTGTGCAGCACCGCGCGGCCTTCGGTGTGGTTGACCGGGTCGCCACGCAGCAGCGCGTCGCGCCGTGCCTCCAGGCCGCAGTCGGCAGCCAGCTTCAGCAGCAGGTCCAGCGTCGGCGTGTCGATGCGGTTCTTGGACAGGTCCGCGAACACCTCGGGGGCCTCGAAGGACAGCGCGCCGAAGCGGCCCGCGTCGGCCCTGAACGCCTCGCGGATGTCGAAGCCGCGACCGCTCGCGGCGTAGTGAGCTTGCAGTTCAGCCCAGACGGGAGAGAGGTCGCAGCGCGTCACCATGTCAGATCGCCTCGATGAGCTTGTCCAGCTTCACGGCGTCGACGGCGAACTGGCGGATGCCTTCGGCCAGCTTCTCGGTGGCCATCGCGTCCTCGTTGAGCGCGAAGCGGAAGGCCGCCTCGTCGAGCTGCTGCGCGGGAATATCGGACGACTTGGCCGGGTCGAGCGCGCGCTCCAGCGGCGCGTCGGTCGCCTGCAGCTGTGCCAGCAGGTCGGGGCTGATCGTCAGCAG
>SEEY01000406.1 GCA_004211235.1 Rubrivivax sp. | reverse complement strand
GCATGACGACGCCGCGCTGGCCGCCGCGCTCGCGCGCCTGGTCGACGAGCCGGCGCTCCGGGATCAACTCGCCGGCGCTTCGCTGGCGCGCGCGCGCAGTCAGTTCAGTCTGGACGGCAGCGCAAAGATGTCGAAGTGCGGCAGCAGCTCGGCCACGTCGCTGCGGTCGCCCGGCAGCCAGGCCTGATCGGCAGCACCGGCCTGCGCCAGACGCTCGCGCGCTGCGTCCAGCAGCGGGCCGCCGCCGAGCATGGCCAGACGCAGCCGTGGCCAGGCCACCGGGCAGAGCTCGCGCAGGCGCAGGAAGGCATCGACAAGATTGAGCGGGTCCTTCACCGCCTGCATGCGTCCGACCGCGCCGATGACGAGATGCTCGCCGCGTCGGTAGGGCCATGCCGGTGGCACATCCGTCGCCGGCGCGAAGCGCTGGGTGTCCACGCCGTTGCAGATGCGCAGCACCCGCTGCGGCGCAAGACCGACCGGCCCGGTCAGGTAGGTCTCGATGGCTCGCGACAGCGCGACGAAGCGATGCGTGCGGACCCCGTAGAGCCGCCGCAGGCGCTGGTTGGTGCGGCTGACGCCGCCGAGGTCGTTGACGTCCCAGCCATGCTCGCTGTGAACCCGCAGCGGCACGCCCGCGGCCCAGGCCGGAAGCTGGAACTCCATCGCTCCGAGATTGCGGGTGTGCACGACGGCCGGGCGCAGCTCGCGCAGCAGGCGCCAGACGCGTGGATACAGCCAGAAGCCCTGCCCCGGCGGCTTGTTCAGCGCGATGAACTGCGTGCCCGGCGCCTTGACGCGCTCCTTGAAGGCGGTGATCTCGGTCACCGCGACCACCGCGTGCCGGAAGGCTGGCAGATGGTTGATGACGTTGACGACACCGTTCTCCAGGCCGCCCGTGTCGAAGCGGTGCAGCAGGTGGACGACCAGCGGACGCGGGTCGCTGTTCACGAGGCGATGGATGCCATTGGCATGGATGAGGCCCGGTTCAGGTGATCGTGCGAAAGGCGCGATTCTTACCGAGCCGGGCGCACGCACCCCTCGGCCGAGGGATGCCACCGCCATGCGGCCGCGGCGTCACGCCCATCACGAGCCCCGATACTTCGCCGCCGCTCCCGTCCCTTCCGCGCCTGGCCCTGACACGACCTGATCGCCATGCCCCTTTCCCTGCCACGCCCCCGCCTCCTTGCCTCTGCAGCCGTGCTGCTGCTGCTGGCAGGGGCCGCCTGGCTGCGGCTTGTCGGCGTGCGCTGGGGGCTGCCCTTCCTCTACGACCTGGACGAGTCCTACTTCGTGCTGCCGGCCTACAAGATGCTGGCCTCGCGGGACCTCAACCCGCACTGGTTCGGCCACCCGGGCTCCACGACGATCTATACCAACGCCATCGCCTTCGGACTGGAAGGCGCGCGCGCCGTGCTCAGCGGCGAGTTCCAGCGCCTGTCGGACATCGGCCGCGAGTTCTGGGAAGAGCCCTCCCGCTTCTACCTGATCGCCCGGGTCGTGGCCGTGCTGTTCGGCGTGGCCACCGTCGCCCTCACCTATCGCCTGGCACGCAAGCGGGTAGGCCCGCCGGCGGCACTCGCTGCGGCAGCGCTTCTGGCCGTGGCGCCGCTGCACGTGGAGTATTCGCAGATCGCCCGCACCGATGCGCAGCAGGTCTTCCTGTTCACGCTGGTCGCCCTCTGCTGCCTGCGCATGGCCCGGCAGGCGTCAATGAGGAACTGCGTGTTCGCCGGCGTCAGCCTGGGCCTGGCGATCGCCTGTAAATACCCTTCGGTCATCGCCGCGGCCGGCATCGTGGTGGCCTTCCTGGTGGCTCGGCAGGGCCAAGGTCGCGTGACGTGGCAGAACACCGGCAAGCCCATCGCCGTGACGACGGCGGCCTGCGTCGCCGGCGCCTTCGTCGGCTCGCCCTACATGTTCCTGGACTTCGGCCAAGTGCTGCGCGACCTGGCCACGGAGGGCCGCGCCAGCCACCTGTCCGCCGCGAGTCCGGGGTTCGTGGCGTCGCTGGCGCTGTACGTCAGGACCTTGACCGTCGACGACTTCGGCCTGGCGGCGATTGCCAGCGCGCTGGCGGGCGCTGTCGTCTGGTGGCGGCGCTGGCGCGAGATGGCGCCGCTGCTGGCGCTGCTGATCGCCTACCTGGTCTGCATCTCGCTGCTGAAGCTGCATTGGTCCCGCTGGGCGCTGCCGGTGATGCCGCTGGTCTGCCTGCTGATGGCCTCCAGCCTGGAACTGCACCGCACGCTGCCACTGCACGCAGTCTTGGCCCGCCGGGCGGTGCAGGCCGCCGCCGCATTGCTGCTCGCGGTGTGCGCCTGGCAGGCGCTGCTCGGGAGCCTGTCCAGCGGGCGCGAGCGGCAGGCCCAGGACAACCGGACCGTGGCCAACGAGTGGATCGACGCCCATGTACCCGCGGGCACGCGCCTGGCCATCGAGCGCTACACGCCTCAGCCGGACAAGCGGCGCTTCAGCGTCTACTTCGCCGACCGGACCGGCGAGCTCAAGCAGGACGAAGGCCCCAGCCGCTACGCCGCGACGAGCGGCGCGCTGAGCAATCTCGCCAATCTAGACGACCTGGCGAAGGCTGGCGTGCGCTACGTGGTGCTGGGCAACACGGTGGACCGCATGCAGGAGGAGCCACAACTCCACCGCGACGAACTCGAGTTCTACCGCCGCCTCACGGACTCGGCGACGCTGGTGCATGAATCGATGCCCGTGCCTGGCCGCAACCGCGGCAATCATGTCCGCATCTACCAGCTGAACTGAGCGGCCGCCCGGCGATCAGCCCTGACGTTCCCAGAACAGTTCTTCAGGCGCCGTCGCCAGTTGCCAGTCGCGCGGCTGCTGCATTGCCTGCCAGCCGCGCCGCGCGCGCGCATTGCCGGCCAGCAGCCGCTCCGCAGCGGCCGGCTCTTCCTGCATCCACCGCCGCACCAGTTCCACGGCCGTCTGGGGCAGCGATGCAAACGGTCGTTTGCGGGCGCCGTACCAATGGCTGATGGCGGCGTTTTCCAGTGCGCCCTGCCCCTGGCGTTCCACCCGCTTGAAGTGCACGCGCAGATCGTCCGGATGCCACCAGCGCAGCGCGGTGTAGTCCCAGCCTGCAGTGGCGACCGGCACGATGCCGCGCAGCGGTTCCCAGCGCCGTTCGCGCAGGTCCAGGCCGAAGCTGAGGGCCGCGCCGAGCGTCGGGTCGGTGCGGTACAGGCCCAGCGGGAGCCGATAGCCGGTGCGGCGCAGTTCATCGACGGCGCGCGGCGTCAACGCGTACAGGTTGCCGTGGATGCCGCCTTCCGCGAGCATCATCCGGGCCACCTTGCGGGCCGACCAGCCGTGCTGCGGAAGGCCCGTGGCCGCCAGTGCCTCGGGTTGTGCCGCCAGCGCGTCTCGCAGGCTCCCAAACGCGCAAGGGTGGACCCGCGCATAACCGTCGACAAAGGCGTACAGCGCCGCCGGCGGCGCCAGGCGGTGCAGGTAGGCATTCCAGGCATGCGACTTGTCGCCGAGCGGCACGAACCACAGCCGCAGCCGCAGGGCGGGCGCCACGGTGCGCGTGATGAGCGGCCGCATGGCTTCGGCGAGTGCCCGGTTGCCGTTGACGACGACATCCACCACGGCACCTGGCGGGCTCGCCGCCACGGCCGCCACGATGGTCTGCATCAGCAGCGCCGGCGTCTCACGCGCCGAGTAGATTGAGACCGCGAGGGGGCAGGCCCCCTCGGCCTGGCTCACAGCCGCCACAGCTTGTAGCCGGCCCCCAGCAGTGCCTTGGCGTCGAAGGCGGCCTTGACGTCGATGAAGGCGCCGCCCTTGACGAGCTTCCTGCCGATGTCCTCGATGCCGAGGCCGGCGTACTCGCGGTGCGACACGGCGGCGACGATGGCGTCGGCGCGCGGCAGATCGTCGAAGGGCATCAGGCGCACGCCGTACTCATGCATGGCCTCCTCCGCATCGGCCTGCGCATCCGTCACGAAGATCTCGACACCGTAGGTCTTGAGCTCGTTGATGATGTCGATGACCTTGGAGTTGCGCAGGTCGCCGCAGTTCTCCTTGAAGGTCAGGCCCAGCACGTTGACGCGCGCGCCCTTGACGTAGCTGCCGCCGGCGATCATGTGCTTGATGGTCTGCTCGGCGATGAACTTGCCCATGCCGTCGTTGATGCGCCGGCCCGCCAGGATGACCTGAGGGTGATAGCCCAGCATGTCGGCCTTGTGGGTCAGGTAGTAGGGGTCCACGCCGATGCAGTGCCCCCCGACCAGGCCCGGCTTGAACTTCAGGAAGTTCCATTTCGTGCCCGCGGCTTCCAGCACCTCGCTGGTGTCGATGCCGAGCTTGTCGAAGATGATGGACAGCTCGTTCATCAGCGCGATGTTGAGGTCGCGCTGGGTGTTCT
>SEEY01000405.1 GCA_004211235.1 Rubrivivax sp. | reverse complement strand
CTGCGTTGGCTGGAATACGGCCAGCGCCTGCTGCACCGGCAGCGCAACATCGCCGCATTGCCAGGCAGCCAGCCCTCGAGCGCGGCCCGCCTGCTTGACGCGGCGGTGCTCGGCGGCGCCCGCGCGGCCGGCTTCGCGGCCTGGGGCCTGACGCCCGGCGCCCGGGCCGATGCGCTGGTCCTCAACCGCGAGGCCGACGGCCTGCGCGGCCTGCCCGACGAGTCGCTGCTGGACGCCGTCGTCTTCGGCAGCAACGGCTCGCCCTGGCAGTCCGTCTGGGTCGCCGGCCGCGCCCGGCCCTGGCGCGCACCCCAGCGCGTGGGCGACGCCTTCCAGACAGCCATGCACGAGTTGTGGCTTGGCGGCGAGGCTGCCGCGTAATAGTCTTGCGCCACAACCTTTCAGGGGGGAGTGGCGATGAAACTCAGCGACTACACGATCAAGGCGCGGCTGCTCGCGCTGGCCGCGCTGGCGGTGGCGGCGATGCTCGGGGTGGGCCTGCAGGGGCTGCACAGCCTGGCCCAGTCCAGGGCGGAGTTCGTGCACTACGTCGACAACGACGTCGCGACGCTGACCGAGCTTGCCGGCGTCCGCGCGGGCGTCGGCAACCTGCGCCGCTACGAGAAGGACCTGCTCATCAACCTGGCCGATGCCCAGGCCGTCGAGCGCTATCGCAAGGAATGGGACGCCACGTTCGACGAGGTCGCGGCCAGCCTTGGCCGCATCGCCGGGCTTGACCTGCCACCCGAGCTGAAACGGATGCCGGACGAACTGCAGCAAGCCCTGCAGGCCTACCGGGGCGGCTTCGGCGACATCGCGGCGCGCGTCGCCAAGGGCGAATTCACCGACACCGCGGCGGCCAACCGCGCAATGGAGCCCGTCAAGGGCCCCGTCCGGGCGTTGGACAAGGCGCTCGGCGACATGACGGAGAAGGTAGACCAGCATTCGGCCCGACGCGTGGCCCAGCTGGACGAGCACGAAGGCGCCATCCGCCGCAACCTGACACTGGTCGTCATCGCGGCCGTGCTGCTGCTGCTGGGCTACACGGCGGTCAACATCCGCTCCATCCTGGCGCCGCTGGCCCAGGCGGTGAAGGCGGCCGAACGCATCGCCGGCCATGACCTCAGCCAGCCCGTGCGCGCCGAGGGCCGCGACGAGACCGCGGCGCTGATGCGCGGCGTGCAGGGCATGCAGGACTCGCTGGTCCGCGTCGTCTCCGGCGTGCGCCTGGGCACCGACAGCATCGCCACCGCTTCGCGCGAGGTGGCCACCGGCAGCCATGATCTGAGCAACCGCACCGAGCAGGCGGCGTCCAACCTGCAGGAGACCGCCTCGGCGATGGAGGAGCTGACGGCCAGCGTCACGCACAACGCCGACTCGGCGCGGCAGGCCAACCAGCTCGCGCAGGACGCCGCCGCCGTCGCGCGGCGGGGCGGCGCGGTGGTGGACGAGGTGGTGCAGACCATGGGCCGCATCAGCAACTCGTCGGCCCGCATCGGCGACATCATTTCCGTCATCGACGGCATCGCCTTCCAGACCAACATCCTGGCGCTCAACGCCGCGGTCGAGGCGGCGCGCGCGGGCGAGCAGGGCCGCGGCTTCGCCGTCGTGGCCGGTGAAGTGCGCACGCTCGCGCAGCGCTCGGCGGAGGCGGCCAAAGAGATCAAGTCCCTCATCACGCAGAGCAGCGAGAACGTCAACGGCGGTTCGGCCCTTGTCGCGCAGGCCGGACAGACGATGCAGGAAGTCATCGAGGCGATTGCCCGTGTCAGCAGCATCGTGTCCGAGATCAGCCATGCCACGGGCGAGCAGAGCACCGGCATCGGCCAGATCGGCCAGGCTATCGCGGGGCTGGACCGGATGACGCAGCAGAACGCTGCGCTGGTGGAGGAGTCCGCCGCGGCCGCGGCCAGCCTGCAGCAACAGGCGGACGAACTGGCGCGGTCGGTGGCGGTCTTCAGACTGGGCTGAACGGAGGACTCGCCGATGAACCCGCTGCCGGTCGAGGTGGCGCGCGAGTTGCGCGTGCGGCTCCGAGACGCCCACTACACCACCTTCAACACGCTGAACACCATCTTCACGGGCGGGCTGCTGGCCTATCTGTTGCGTCGCGTGCTGGAAATGCCGCCCGCGCAACGGCCGTGGCCGCTGGTGCTCGCGAGTCTTCTCACGCTGGTCGCCTGCTGGAGCGGCCTGTTCCGGATGCTCGCGCTGCTGCGCTTTCCGTCGCGCATGTCGGACGCCTTGCTGTCCTTCTGCACCGGGGCCGCCGTCTACGTGATGGTGAGCCTGCTGGACGCGGGGCCCAAGGTCTGGTTGCAGGCGGCGGCAGCCGTCGCATGCTGCGGTGGCCTCGGCACGCTGAACATGCTGCGCGGTGGGCGAAAGGATCCCTTCAACGACGACATCCTGCCCTTGATCGAACGCGACATTCGCGCCGTCGCCTGGGCGCGGCTGGGGCTGGTGCCGCTGACGCTCGTGTTCGCGCAGAGCGGACTGCCGGACCAGGTGCTCAGCAGCGCGGCCGTTGGCGGCGCCATGCTGGCGCTGGTGCTCGACGACGTGGTGTGGGGCCGTTCCGTTGCGCTCACGTCGCGTCCCGACGTGCTCGCGAGCGAGCGGGAGGCGCTGCGTCAGGCGACGCTGCTGGGTGAACGGCGCTAGCTGGCAGGCCTGGCAAGGGCTGACCCTGTAACGTGCCGGGCGGTGGTTTGCAGCGCCCGACCGAACGCCTAGACTCGGCGCATGCCTGGATACTTCAACACCTACGTGGACGAGGAAAACCTGCTGAGCCATGCGGGGCAGGATTTCGACGAGGTCTGCCTGGCGGACCGCTCGGGGCAGCCCGGCGCGCAGGTGTGGTGCTGGACGCGGCGCGACGGTGACCGCTCCAAGGCCACCTGGCTGCGGTTGATCGTGGCCGTCGACGACAAGGATTCCACTGCGACGGTGGAACGCGTCCGCGAGGCGCTGAAGCCGCGGCCCGTCGCGGACCCGCATCGGGCGCTTTGGGTGCATTGAGGCCGTCACACGCCTGATGCAAGAAGACCGCCGTGAGGCGGTCTTTTTTTCAACAAACGTTCCTCAAGCCGAGACGGGCGCCTCGCCAGGCTTCACCCGCCTGCGCGTGACGCGCTGGATCAGGTCGTCCACCACCTCGTACAGCACCGGGATCACCAGCAGGCTCAGGAAGGTGCTGGTGATCAGCCCGCCGATGACGACGATGGCCATCGGCGCGCGAAAGCTCGGGTCGGTGCCGAAGCCGAGCGCGATGGGCAGCATGCCGGCGCCCATGGCCAGCGTCGTCATGACGATGGGCCGGGCGCGCTTGTGGCAGGCGTCCAGCAGCGCTTCCAGGCGGGTCAGGCCTTGCTCGCGCTGCGCGACGATGGCGTACTCCACCAGCAGGATGGAGTTCTTCGTCGCGATGCCCATCAGCATGATCATGCCGATCATGGCCGGCATGGAGAGGTCCGTGCCGGTCACGAACAGCGCCAGGATGGCGCCCGGGATGGACAGCACCAGCGCGCCGAGGATGGTCACCGGCTGCACCCAGGCGTGGAAGAGCAGCACGAGCACGATGTAGATGCAGGCGACACCCGTGCCCATGGCCAGCAGGAAGCCCTGACCCAGTTCGGCGAAGGCCTCGGCGTCGCCGGTCTCGGTCTTCATGATGCCCGGTGGCAGGTTGGCCAGGCTGGGCACGGCGGCGGCCTGGGCCTGCACATCGCTGAGCGGAAGGCCGTTCAGCTCGATCTCGAAGTTGACGTTGCGCAGCCGGTCATAACGGTCGATCTGCGCGGGCCCGCTGGTCAGCTGCAGCTCGGCCACCTGGCGCAGCGGCACCGGGCCGCGGGCGCCGGGCACCGTCAGCTCGCTGAGCAGGGCGAGGTCGGCGCGCGCCGCGTCGGGCAGGCGCACGACGATGGGCACCTGGCGCTGGCTCAGGTTGAGCTTGGGCAGGAACTGGTCGTAGTCGCCGGCCGTCGCGATGCGCAGCGTGTCGGCGATTGCGGCCGTCGACACCCCGAGGTCGGCCGCGCGCGCGGTGTCGGGCCGCACGATGAGCTCGGGGCGCTGCAGGCTGGAGCTGCTGGTCACCTGCCCGATGCCCTTCAGGCCGCGCAGCTCCTGCTCGACCTTGGCCGCGTGCGCAGCGAGCGCGTCGCCGTCTTCCCCGGCGAGCACGAGCTGGTACTTCTCGTTGGAGCCGCCGAAGGTGACCTTGATGCGGGCGCCGGCGATGTTCTCCAGCTGCGCGCGCAGCTCGCGCTCGATCTGCTGCTTGCTGGTGCCGCTGCGCTCCTTGCGCGGCGTGAGGTTGATCGTCAGCGTGGCCTTGCGCGACTCGGCGGCGCCGCTGCCGGCGAAGGGGTCGGCGCCCGCATTGCCGCCGCCGACGG
>SEEY01000404.1 GCA_004211235.1 Rubrivivax sp. | reverse complement strand
TCGTCTGCGTGACGCCGTCGCACCAGTCTCCGCTGGGCATGGCGATGTCGCTGCCTCGCCGGCGCGAACTGCTGAACTGGGCCGCCGCACGGCAGGCCGTCGTCATCGAGGACGACTACGACGGCGAGTTCCGCTTCACGGCGCGGCCGCTGGATGCGCTGAAGACGCTGGACCGTGACGGCCGGGTCTTCTACGTCGGCACCTTCTCCAAGAGCATGCTGCCGGCGCTGCGCCTGGGCTATGTCGTTGCCCCGGCCTGGGCGCGCGAGGCGCTGGTGGCGGCGAAGCACGCGTCGGGCCTCGGCGCGCCGGCGCTGACGCAAGCGGCCGTGGCGGACTTCATCGCCGAGGGCCACCTGCTGCGGCATGTGCGCCGCATGCGCACCGCGTACGCGCAGCGGCGTCGTGTGCTGGAGCAGATGCTCGGGCGGCACCTCGGCGGGCAGGTAGACGTGCTGCCGGCCATCGCCGGCCTGCACCTGGCCATAGCGCTGCGCAACGGGGTCGACGCCGACGAGCTGACGCGGCGCGCGTGGGCTGCAGGCGTGGGCGTCGAGCCGTTGAGCCGCTACTGGGTCGGTGAGGTGGGCATGCAGGGTCTGGTGCTGGGCTATGGCGGCATCAGCGCGGCGCGCATTCCCGAGGCGGTGCGGCGGCTCTCCAGGGTGCTTGGCACCCTTTGATTCGCGGCGCTTGGCCCTGTGAGGCCGACGGCAGCCGGCGTAGCGTGAGGCTCTGGCCATCACGGAGAGCAGCATGCCCCATTTCATCTGCCGCACCTGCGGCACCGAGCACGACGATGCGCCCGAGCCGCCGCTGATCTGTGCCATCTGCAGCGACGAGCGGCAATACGTCGGCTGGCAGGGCCAGGCCTGGACGACGCATGACGAGCTGGCCACGACCCACCGCAACCGGCTCGAGATGGACCATGCCCTGTTCGGCATCGGCATCACGCCCGGCTTTGCCATTCCGCAGCGGGCGCTCCATCTGCCGCAGGCGGGGGTGTTGTGGGAGAGCACGGCGCTGGTGACGGACGCAGCGGTGTCGTAGCTGCAGCGGCGCGGCGGCGTGGAGCGCATCGCCATCTCCCATCCGCATTTCTATTCGGCCATGGTGCGCTGGAGCGAGGCGCTCGGCGGCGTGCCGATCTTCCTGCACGAGAACGACCGGCAATGGGTCAGCCGGCACTCACGCTGGCTGGAGTTCTGGCGCGGCGACACGCTGGACCTCGGGCGCGGCGCGACGCTGCTGCGCTGCCCGGGGCACTTTCCCGGCAGCACGGTGCTGCACTGGGATGGCGGCGCCGCGGCCCGGCCGCTGCTGCTGGCCGGCGACGCGCTGCATGTCGCGCAGGACCGCCGGCACGTGAGCTTCATGTACAGCGTTCCCAACCATGTGCCGGCCCGGCCGGCGCTGGTGCGGGAGACGCAGGCGCGGCTGCGCGGCGTGGCCTTCGACGATGTCTATGGTTTCACCTGGGGCCTCAACATCATCGGCGGCGGGCGCGACGCGGTGGACGCGTCGTTCGAGCGCTACTTCGACCAGGTCCGGGAATAGCTCGCCATGCGGGCCGGCGCATGATTCGCGCATGAGCAAAGCCCAGCACCTGCGCGGCAGCAGCCGCCTTGCGACAGACGCGGTCACCGGCGTCACCGATCTCGTCGAGGCCATGCACGCCGAGATCACGCGGCTGCCATTGACGGTCGCACGCCAACGGACCTCCGGCATCACCGGCCTGGTCTACCGCAGCGTGCGCGGTGTGACCCGGCTCGTTGGCGGCGGCCTGGACCTGGCGCTCGGCGCGCTGGCGCCGCTGCTCGGTCAAGCCGATACCAGCCACGCCAGCGCTGCACAGGCCGCGCTGAACGGCGTGCTCGGCGACTATCTGGAAGCCACCGCCAACCCGCTGGCAACGCCGATGAGCCTGCACCCGCTGGTCGACGGCGCGACCGGCCCGGCCGTCGTGCTGCTGCACGGCCTGTGCATGAACGAAGCGCAGTGGCGTCGCGACGGCGCCGACTTCCCCGCGGCGCTCGCCGAGATGGGCTATCAGCCGCTGGGCCTGCGCTACAACACGGGCCGCTCCATCTGGCGCAACGGCGCCGAGCTGGCCGGCCTGCTCGACAGCGTGCCCGGCCCGCTGACGCTGCTCGGCCACAGCATGGGCGGCCTCGTGGCCCGCAGCGCCATGGCACAGGCCAAGGGCAAACGCTGGCCGAAGCGGCTGCAAGCCTTCGTCACGCTCGGCACGCCCCACCTCGGCGCGCCGCTGGAACGGGGCGGCCAGCAGGTGCAGCAGCTGCTGGCCGTCAGCGCCTATTCGCGCCCGCTGGCCGCACTGGCTGGCCGCCGCAGTGCCGGCATCCGCGATTTGCGCCGCGCCAGCCTCCTCGAAGCGGACGAAGGCGTCGCCAGCCGCATCCCGCTGCCAGCGGGCGTGGCCTGCTACGCCGTCGCAGCGACGACAGCAAAGAAGCCGAGCGGCCCGCCGGCGCGCTGGCTGGGCGATGGCCTGGTGCCGGTGGCCAGTGCGTTAGGTCAGCACCGCGAGGCCGCGCGGCGGCTGGCCTTCACCGATACCGCCGTCTTCACCGGCCTGGGCCATCTCGCGCTGCAGACCGACGCGGCCGTGCTGCAGCAGCTGCAGGACTGGCTGGGCGCTGACCGCCGGTAAACGCGGACATTCATCGCCGGGACGAGCGGGCACGGGAACAGGATGCCGCCGAATGCGCAAAGCTGCACGCATCGGTTTCAAGCCGCGGCAGCGCGCCAGCGTCCTGCACGGGGGTAGGCCATAGACTGAAATGGCCGCGTTTTCCCGGCGCGGCATGTGCCCGCGCCGCGCCGATGCCGGCCTTCAGGGCACTTCATCGCCGCAGGTATGGCGCAAACAGCAAAAGGGCCGCACCGGTCGTCAACAAACGAAGGAACGGCAGCACGAACGGGCGCACGGCTGGTGTTGTGCGGGATGCTGGGCCTGCCGTTCGCAGTGACGGCGCCGACGGCGCTGGCACAGCCCGCGTCGACGGCGGCAGCCAGCACCCCTGCCAAGCCGGGCGCCCAGGCACCGTCCGTCGACCTGGCCGCCGTGAAGGCGGCTATTGCATCGGACGACCGCGGACGCCCCGTCGCCTCGATCGCCCTGGCCCAGCAAGCACTCGCAGCGGGGGCTCTGAAGCCCGAGGACAGAACCTGGCTGCGCACGCGCCTGGTGCGGGACCTGATTCGCGTCAAGCGGACTGACGACGCCCTCGCCCAGGCCGTGCTCGGCCAGCAGAATGCTTCCGAAGAGCGCGAGCGCCTGCACTTCGACCGGCTGCAGATGTCGGCATGGACGGAAGCCGGCAACCCTGCGGAGGTGCTCAAGGTCTACCAGCGCATCGAGGCCCGGCTGCCGGCGCTGGGCGGCGACAACGCAGATGCCGCCTCCCGGCTGGTCGCGGCGGATGCCTGGCGCCTCGCCGGCATGGCAATGTCGAGGCTCGGCCGACTGCCCGAGGCGGCCGAACTGCTGACGCGGGCGCTGCGCATCCTCGACGAGAGGCCTGACGCCGTTTACGAGTTCGCGCATGCGCTGACCGCCATGGCCCTCGTGCATTCGCGGTCCGGCCGCGTCGACGAGGCGCTGCGCAGCGTGCAAAAGGCCATCGACATCTCGCAAGCCGCGGGAGATCGCTCCAGCCTGTCCAACTTCTTCCTGCGCAAGTCGCACTTCCTCGGCATGCTCGGCCGCCCGGACGAGCAGTACGAGGCGCTGCTGAAGGCCCGCGCCTCGGCGCAGGAGGAACAGAACCACTACAACCTCGCCGTTGCGGCAACCAACCTGGCCGACGTCGCTCTGCAGAAGAAGGACTACCACCGCGCCCTGAGCCATGCCGAGGAGGCCATTCCGCTCGTGGAGCGCACCGGCGACAAGGAGTCGCTGTGGGTTTGCTGGGTCAACAAGGGCACCGCCCTGAACCGGCTGGGGCGGCCCGGCGGCATCGACTGGATACGCAAGGCCGTCGCCGCTTTCACCGCGACACCGGGCATGGCCACCAGCGCGGCCGAATTCCAGGGCGTGCTGGCAGAAGAGCTGGCCTTCACGCACGACTACCCGCAGGCCTATGAAGCTGCGATGCAGTTCAATCGCCTGACCGGCGAGGTGCGCAAGGCCGCAGACCAGAAGCGCATTGCCGACGCCAACGCGGCCTATGAAGCGGACAGGCGTCAGCGCCAGATCGATGCGCTGGAGCAGGAGCACCGGCACCAGCAGCGTTTCCGCTGGATGCTGGCGCTGGCGGCGGCGGCAGGCCTGATTGCGGCGGTGGTCGCGGTCGTCAGCCGCTACCACGTCAAGCGCGCGTACCGCGCGATGCGCGACATGGCGTTCTCCGATCCGCTGACCGGCCTGCGCAACCGTCGCCACCTCGTGAGCACCATTCACG
>SEEY01000403.1 GCA_004211235.1 Rubrivivax sp. | reverse complement strand
GCAAAAATGGCAGCGCTGTCTATTTGCGCCGTCAGAGTGGCCTGGAAGGCCGTCGCCCGCCGGGCCGTCTGGCGGCCGCAGCGGGCGAATAGGGATGCTAGGGGTGAAACCGCCCGTACCCCATCCAGGCTTACGCGAGTGCGCTGAAGGCGGTTTCAGCCGCGCCGCGCCCTAGAGCAGCCGCTGCGCCACGCCGACGTAGACCGGGATGCCCGCCAGAATGTTGAGCGGGAAGGTCAGCCCCAGCGACATGCCGAAGTACAGCGCAGGCCGCGCCTCGGGAATGGCGATGCGCACCACCGCCGGCACGGCGATGTAGGAGGCGCTGGCCGCCAGCACCATCAGCAACGCGCCGTTGCCGGCAGACAGCCCGCAGGCCCAGGCCAGGCCCAGTGCCAGCGTGGCGTGCACCGGCGGCGCCAGCAGCGCATAGGCCAGCAGCCGGGGCGATTCGCCGCGCAGCGCGCCCACGTTGCGCGCGGCCAGCAGGCCCATGTCGAGCAGGAAGAAGGCCAGCATGCCCTTGAAGAGGTCGCCGGTGAACGGCTTCATCGCCGCCTCGCCGGACGTGCCGGTCAGCAGGCCGACGACCATCGCACCGAGCAGCAGCAGCTGGGCGCCGTCGGTGAGCGACTCGTGCAGCACCGACTTCAGGCTGTGCGAATGCGCCGTGCTGCCCTCGCGGCGGCGCGCCAGGTTGGCCAGCACCACCGCCATGACGATGGCCGGCGACTCCATCAGCGCCATCGCCGCCGCCATGTGGCCGCCGTAGGCCAGGCCGTGGTTGTCGAGGTATTGCGTGGCGGTGATGAAGGTGACGGCGCTGACCGAGCCGTAGGTCGCCGCGATGGCCGCCGCGTCGAAGCGGGACACCAGGCGCTTGAGCAGCAGGTAGCCGACGGTCGGCACCGCCACGGCCAGCAGCAGCGCGCAGGCCAAGCTGACGACGACCTCGCCGGTCAGCCCCGATTTGGCCAGCGCGAAGCCGCCCTTCAGCCCCAGGGCCATCAGCAGGTAGAGGGACAGGAAGCGCGCAATCGGCGGCGGGATCTCCAGGTTGGACTTGAGGGCTCCGGCGAGCAGGCCGAAGACGAAGAAGAGGATGGCGGGATCGAGAAAGTTCTGCATGGCGGGGCGCGATGGTGCGCAGGGCCATGGATATGCACAATTGATTTATGTCGATGCAATCCATCGGAGACGCCAATGCGTGATGCCCCACCGCCCGGGCTGGAGAAGGCCTGGCGTGCCAACTGGCCGCAGCTGCGCAGCCTAGAGGCCACCGTGCGCCTGGGCGGCGTGGGCCGTGCGGCGCGGGCGCTTCACCTGGCCCAGCCCACCGTGTCGACCCAGCTCAAGGAGCTGGCCGCCAGCCTGGGCGTGGTGCTGTTCGAGCCCCAGGGGCGCGGCCTGGCACCCACGGCCGTGGCCGAGCAGTTGGCCACCGCCGTGCGCGACATGGCCGCGCGCTGGCAGCAGTTCGAGGAAGACGCCGCCGCGCTGCAGGGGCTGCGGCAGGGGCGCCTGCGCATCGCGGCCGTCACGACGACCGAGTACTTCCTGCCGGACCTGCTCGGGCCGTTCGCGCGGCAGTACCCGGGCATCCGCATCGAGCTGGCGGTGGAGAACCGCAGCGCCGTCGTCGCGCGGCTGGAGCGCGGGGACGACGAACTCGCGGCCATGATGCGGCCGCCCACGCATCTGCCGCTGGCGCGCTGGCCCTTCCTGGAGAACCCGCTCGTGCTGATCGCGCCGCTGGATCACCCGCTCGCCGCACGCCGGCGGCTGCGGCTGCAGGACCTGGTGGACGAGCCGCTCGTCGTGCGCGAAACCGGCTCCGGCACGCGCGCCGTGCTGGAGGAGGCGCTGGCCGAGCGCGGCATCGCCTGGCCGCCGCGCATGGCGCTCGGCAGCAACGAGGCGGTGAAGCATGCGGTGCGCGCCGGCCTCGGGCTGGCGGTGCTGTCGCGCCACACCCTGGCCGCCGACCCGGCGAGCGAGGGCCTCGTCGTGTTGCCGGTCGCCGGCTTTCCGCTCAAGCGCCAGTGGGTGCTGGTGTGGCGGCAGGACCGGGCGCTGTCATTGCCCGCCCGCACGCTGCTGGACGATCTGCGCCAGCGCCTGGGCGTGCGCGCGCGGCCGGCTTGAAGCCGGCGCCTGCGCCAGCGGACGCAGAGCCTTGCATCAGGGCGCCTGCAGATGCTTGGCCAGGAAGGTCTCGACGCGCTGGGCAAAGTCCAGCCGCGTCTTCATGTACTGCCAGCCGTGACCTTCGTCTTCGTATTCGACGTACTCGGGCGGATGGCCGGCCTTTGTCAATGCGTCGCGCAGACGGCGCCCGTGGTCTATCGGGACTTGGGCATCCCGCTCGCCATAGGCCAGCAGAAGCGGCGCTCGGATGCGGCTCGCCTGCTCGACCGGGGAGACCTCTCGCAGCCTGTCGGCCTCCGTCTTCGAGTCGCCGACCAGTGCAGGGAAGGCATGCCTTCTCCAGAAGCGTGAGCCGTCGTCGGAGTAGAAGCCTGGCGTTTCGACGTAGCGCATCACGTCGGTGATGGCGAGCCATGCCACGCCGCAGCGGAACAGTTCCGCGTCGCGCGCCAGGCCCATCAGCGTCGCGTAGCCGCCGTAACCGGCGCCCATGAGGCAGGCCCTGTCGGTGGCCAGGCCGGATTGGCGGGCCCACAGCAGAGCGTCGGCCAGGTCGTCCTGCATGGCCCGCCCCCACTGCTTGAAGCCGGCCTCGAAGTGAGCATCGCCATAGCCACTGCTGCCGCGGTACTCGGGCTCGATCACAAGATAGCCGCGCGAGGCGAGGAACTGCGACATGGCGCGCCACTCCCAGTAGCCGCCGCGCGACCAGGGGCCGCCATGCGGAAGAAGAACGGCAGGCGCCGGCTGCCCGGGCGCCACATCTGGGGGCAGCGTCAGCCAGACCGGCAGATCGCGGCCGTCCCGCGCCTTGATGCGCTGGAAGTCGACGCGCGCCATTTGCTGAGGCTTCACGTCGGGCATGGTGATGGACACCGTCTCCCAACGACGTGTCTCTGACCGGTACAGCCGATAGCGACCGGGATCGTGGTCTGAATACGAATGCACGAGGGCCAGCATGTCCGGCTTGCCGCAATGGCGGCAGACGATGCGGTTGATCGTTCCCGGCCACTGCACGTCAACCTGTTGCTGGAACTGCTTCATGGCGGGATCCAGCCAGACCGTCACCTCCGAATCCGCATGCAGGGTCACGCCGATCACGCCCTGGCCAGGGTCCCCGCGCAGCACGCCGCCGGCGAAGTCGAAGCCCGGAGCGGAGATCACCGAAGTGGCCGCCGGCCGTCCGGCTTCGAAGTCGAAGGTGGTCAGCACATCTTCCCGCGCCGGCCCGCGGGGCTCGGTGACATACAGCGTGCCGTCGTCGGATACCGCCACCGGCGCAAACGGGGGCGAGAGCAGCTTGAAGCTGGCGAGTTCCTTCCATTGGTTGGCGCCCGGCGCCAGCCAGTGATAGGCGCCTCGGGCTTCGGAGGTATCAACGCTCATCGTCAGCCGGGGCTGCGCCTTGCTGTCAAACCACCATCGGTCGGCTCCGGGCGGCGGCGTGGGTATTGGCATGGCGCGCGTCTCCCCGGTGGCCGCGTCCATCCACTCCGGATCGATACGGCGGCGGCTCGCATATCGGCCGACGACGACCTGGCCAGCAGCGAGCCCCGGCTGGGGCTTCGGGATGAAGAGGGGAATGCGGTCGACACGGGTGTGCTTGCCCGTCGTCACGTCGACGGAATACTGACGCGAGAGATAGCCGAATGTCGGCCCGTTGGCCGGCTCGAT
Organism: Rubrivivax sp.; assembly: GCA_004211235.1. The sequence continues at coordinate 607 of SEEY01000403.1, read as the reverse complement.
CAGCCCCACCTGGAACAGCATCCGCTCGTCGGTGACCCAGTCGAAGGTGATGACGTCCTGCCTGGCGAAGAACACCACCACCTTGGCCGGCTCGTTGCTTTGCAAGTCCACAACGAGCAGCGCCACGCGGCTGTTGTTCACGACCCGGGTCATGCCCAGGTAGCGACCGCTCGGCGACAGCTTCACGTCCAGCGCTGCGGGGTGCTTGAAGAAGGTCTCGGCAGGCAGCAGCAGCTTGTCAGCGGCTCGTGCGACCGGGCTGATGGCAGCGATTGCAAGCATTCCCATCCAGGCGCAACGCTGCGCCCAATCACGCCAATCCATCCCGTCCCCCTGTCTTTGTATTCGTCGAGCGGCGCGATTATGGGGAGGACTATGGGTCTGCGATCGCTGGGAGCCTGTCGGGCTTGGGGTCGGGTGTGCGTTGGGCCTGCAAGGGGGCTCAGCCTGGGCGCAAAGCGGAGCTGGGCTTGCTGCCCAGCGAGCATTTGCAACGACGGATCAGCCCCCTTGCAGGCCCAACGCACACCCGACCCCAAGCCCGACAGGCTCCCAGCGATCGCAGACCCATAGTCCTCCCCATAATCGCGCCGCTCGACGAATACAA
>SEEY01000402.1 GCA_004211235.1 Rubrivivax sp. | reverse complement strand
CGGCGGAAGCGCTTGATGTGGAAGTCATCGCGCTTGAGCAGCAGGCGGGTGGGCGGCGCGCCCAGGCCCGATTGCTCGCGCTCCATCAGCCGCAGCCGCTGCCAGGGGACGGCGGCGCGTAGCGTGGCGAGCAGGTCGAGCCGGCTGCCGGCGCGCAGGCTGCCGCGGCGCGAGGCCAGCGGCCGGCCGCTTTGCGCCGGGCGGGCTGCGGCGCCGCGGCGGCCAGTGCCACCTGCCCCCTTGGCCGGAGGGCCGGCCAGGCTGGCCAGCAGGCCGGGCGGGATGGCGGCCTGGGCGGCGGCGAGCACCTGGTCTTGCAGCGGCGCGGCGGCGTCGTGCTCGTCTTCGGGCGCGTCAGGCTGCGGCTCGGGCGCAGGCGGTTCGGGTGCTGCTTGCTCGGCCGGCTGCGGGGGCGGCGGAGCCTCGCTGTCGGACCGAGCCTCGGGCTCGGGCGTCGAATCAGCTTGGGCATCGGCCGGCGCCTGTGGCAAGGCCCGCGCACGCGGCGCCAGCACCAGCCGTGCGGCCAGCTCGGCGTCGGCCTGTATCACCTCATCGCGGCCGGCCATGGCCGCCGCCGCGCAGGCCGCGCGCCAGGCCTGCCAGGGTGCGCGCAAGGACGCGATGCCCAGCGCCGCCGCCGTGCCGCACAGCGCCTGCACCGTGGCGTCGTCGTAGGGGATGCGCGCCAGCCGCTGCCGCGCCTCGGCGAGGTCGAACGGCACCGCCTGGCCCTCGCCCAGCGCATCGAAACCCGCCGCCAGGTCAGGCGCCGCGGGGCTAGCGATCAAGGCCAGCCGCTCCAGCAGACTGGCCGGCAGCTGCTCGTCGGCGGACTGGCCTTCGTCCAGCGCCACGACGCAAAAGCGCGAGGCACCCTGCTCCAGCGCGGACGCGAGCTTGGCCGCGAGGCCGGCGTCGGCGCGCTCGGCCATGGGCAGCAACAGCACGCCGCCATCGGCCTCGGCCAGCAGGCCGGCCTGGGCGACCGGCCGGCCGGCGGCGAGGCTCAGGCCGAGGTCCAGGCCGCCGAGCAGGCGTTCGTCGTCGATCTGCAGCGGCAGGCGGCGCCAGGGGGTGTCGGCAGGCAGCGCACGGCGCAAGGTGGCCAGCAGCGCGTCCCGCGCCGGGCCGGCGGGGCCACGCAGGCACAGGCCGCCGAGGCCGGCCGGGTCGACGGCCAGCAGCCAGGCGGCTTGCGTGGCGGGGTCAGCGCCGGCCATAAGGCGTGCCTTCGTAGGTTGGGGTGAGCCTTGCGAACCCCAACATCGAGCGGTGCCGTGAGCGTTGGGGTTCGCGGGGCTCACCCCAACCTACGGGTGGCGTCATGCCCAGAGTTCACCGACGGCGCGCTCGATGCGCTCACCCGAGCCCGTGTCGTCGAGCGGATTGCGGCGCAGCCGGTGGCGCAAGGCCGGCACGGCGATCTGGCGCAGGTGATCGAGCGTGACGTCTGGCGCAGCCTGTAGCGCAGCCAGCGCTCGGGCGGCGCGCATCAGCGTCAGCTCGCCGCGCAGGCCGTCACTGCCGACGGCCACACAAAGCTCGGCGGCGCGCTGCAGGAGGGCGTCGCCCACGCGCAGGTCGGTCAGCCGGTCGCGCGCCTGCAGGATCTGGCGGCGGACCTTGGCGTCCTGCTTGGCCCAGGTCGTGTTGAAGGCCACCGGGTCGCGCTCGAAGGCATCGCGGCGGCGCACGACCTCGACGCGCTGGGCGATGTCGGTGGGCGTCTTCACCTCGACCGACAGGCCGAAGCGGTCCAGCAGCTGCGGCCGCAACTCGCCCTCCTCGGGGTTGCCGCTGCCCACGAGCACGAAGCGCGCGGGGTGGCGCACGCTCAAGCCCTCGCGCTCGATGACGTTCTCGCCCGAGGCGGCCACGTCGATGAGCAGGTCGACGAGGTGGTCTTCCAGCAGGTTGACCTCGTCGATGTAGAGAAAGCCCCGGTGGGCGCGGGCCAGCAGGCCGGGCTCGAAGACCTTGATGCCCTGCGACAGCGCACGCTCCAGGTCCAGCGCGCCGAGCACGCGGTCCTCGCTGGCGCCGAGCGGCAGGTCGATGACCGGCACCGCCAGCTCCTCGGTCTTGATGCGGCCGGCCGCTTTCAGCCGCGCGCAGTCCTCGCAAGCGGAAGAGGCCGCCGGGTCGCAGTGGTAGCGGCAGCCCTGCACGGCGCGCATCTTCGGCAGCAGCGCGGCCAGGCCGCGCACGGCGGTGGACTTGCCGGTGCCGCGGTCGCCCAGCACCAGCAGGCCGCCGATGGCGGGCTCGACGGCGGCGATCAGGATGGCGAGCTTCATCTCGTCCTGGCCGACGATGGCGGAGAAGGGAAAGGGAGTCATGTCTGCCCCTCGCCCGCCGGGTACGTCGGGCGATCCCCCGGGGGGATGCGGGCCGGCTTGGGAGCGGCCCGGCGCTCGGCCCGCGTTGGCTGTAGCTTCAAATTGGGCATCAGGTCTCACACAGTTTCTTGGTCGGTGGCATGGCGGCGTGCGCGCCGCACGGCGCTGTAGGCCAGCAGCGCCAGCACGGGCACGCTCAGGCCCACGAACAGGTCCACGTTGAGCGGCGCGCCGAGCGAGCGGCCGCCCTTGGCGACGTAGCCGACGACGCCGGCCATGTAGTAAACGATGGCCGCGACGGACAGGCCCTCCACCGTCTGCTGCAGGCGCAGCTGCAGCTTGGCCCGCCGGTCCATCGAGGCGAGCAGCGCATGGTTCTGGCGCTCGCGGGCGATGTCCACGCGCGTGGACAGCAGATGGCTGGCCTGCGCGACGCGCTCGGACAGGTCGTGCATGCGCTGCGACACGGTGGCGCAGGTGGCCACGGCCGGGGTGAAGCGGCGGGACATGAATTCATCAATCGTCTGCAGCCCGTGCAGGCGCCGCTCGCGCAGCTCGGCGATGCGGGTGCGCACCAGCTCGGCATAGGCGCGGCAGGCGCCGAAGCGGAACTGGCTGGCCGACAGGCCGCTCTCGATCTCGGCGGCCAGGCGGGTGAGTTCGTGCAGCAGGGTTTCGTCACGGCCGCCGTCGCGGGCGATGTCGTCCGTCAGCCCGGCCAGCGCCCGCTCGATGGCCTGCAGGCGCGGCGACAACCGGCGCGCCACGGGAAAGGCCAGCAGGGCCATCATGCGGTAGGCCTCGATCTCGAACAGGCGCTGCAGCATGCGGCCGGCCATCAGCGGCGTGAGGCCCTGGTCCACCAGCAGCAGGCGCCCGAAACCGTCGGGCTGGATGAGGAAGTCGGAATAGGCCAGCCCGGCGCCGTCGCCCACCGCGCTGCCCACGAGGGGGCGGCCGGCGAAGTAGGTGTGCTGCAGCTCGGACAAGGCCACGGGCGCCTCCTCCGCGGGCAGCAGCTCGGCATGGCCGGCATAGACCGTCATGCCCGGCACGGTGGCCAGCCAGCCGGCCGGTAGATGGCCGGCTGCGGGGTCGGCAAACGGCGTGGCCGCGCGCGCCGCCAGCAACAGCGTGTAGCTGGAGAACTCGCCATGGCGCTCCCACTTGAGCCGCACCTCGCCCACCTGCCCGCTCCAGTGCACGGCATCCGCCGCGGGGCCGGCCTGGCCGTGGCTGCGGCACAGGCGCCCGAGGTGGATCAGCTCACGCTCGCGCTCGTCGGCATCCACCAGCACGGCCACATAGCTCGCGCGGCCCGGTGCGGCCAGCGGCTCGGACGGCCGCGCATGCACCTCCAGCGACAGGGCTGCGCGCTCGGGTAGATCGGCCGGGAGCAGCCTCATGCGGCGTTGCTCTCAGCGGCTCAAGGCTTCTTCGCGTAGGCGCTGCACCAGCCCTTCGCCGACACCTGCTTGCCCTGGAAGATGGGGCACGGGCCGGACGCGGCGCCGGCCTTGCCCTGGAAAAGCGCGCAGTTGCCGCAGGCCTGGCCGGCGACGTGCTTGGGGAACTTGGCCTTGTCGACCTTGGCCGCATCGGCCACATAGCCGAGCGAGACGGCGGTCGGGTCTTTTTCGTCCACCATGGGCTGAGCCCAGGCAGTGCCTGCCAGCAGGCCGGCGCCAGCGACGGGGACGAGGCGGATGAAACTGCGGCGTGTGCTCATGGTGTTGGCTTTCCTTGCCCGACGTGGGGCTGGGTGAGTGAAAAAACTTCGCGGTGGCGGCGGCGTGCCAGCAGGTCCAAAACGTGGGCCAGGCCGGCCGCTGCCAGACAGAGAACGATCCAGGCGACGCCTGCGCCGACAAGGCTCAGGCGCAACGCCAGTGCCAGGCTGAGCCCGGCGAGCAGATTGGGCGCGAGTTGCGCCAGCCCGGTCGGCCGGCGCAGCAGCAGCCAGAGCAGTTCGATCAGGCTGACCGCAAGCACCAGGTCCACCGCGTGCAGCAGCAGCCCGGCGTCGCTGAGCCCGTTGATGCCGTTCAAGCCATTCATGCCGGCCATCACACGCGCGCCAGCCCGAGCAGGTGGGCGA
>SEEY01000401.1 GCA_004211235.1 Rubrivivax sp. | reverse complement strand
CTCGCGCTTGCCCTGGCACTGACCGGCTGCGCGAGCCCCGACCCCGGCGCCTCGCTGGCCGATGTGAACCGGCTGACCGAGCCGCACACCGGCCAGCCGCTGGCCGACCAGGCCCTGTCGCCCGAGGCGCTGACGGAACGTCTGCGCGAACCGCTGTCCGCAGACGCCGCCGTACGGCTCGCACTGCAGAACAACCGTGCACTCCAGGCCAGGCTCGCCCGCCTGGGCGTGACGGCCGCCGAGGTGGCGGATGCCGGCCGCCTGCCCAACCCGGGCTTTCGCTTCAGCCGCCTCACGCGCGGCAGCGAGGTGGAGCTGGAACGCGGCTGGCATGTCGACCTCGCGCGGCTGCTGACGCTGCCCCTGGTGCGGGCCGCCGAAGAGCGCCGCCTGCAAGCCGAGCAACGCCAGGCCGCCGGCGACGTGCTGACGCTGGCGGCCGACACGCGCCGCGCCTGGATCAATGCCGTGTCGGCCGAAGAGACGCTGCGCTACCGCCAGCAGGTGCAGGAAGCGGCCGAAGCCGGCGCCGAACTCGCCAAACGCATGCAGGCCGCCGGCAACTTCAATGCGTTGACACGGGCACGCGAGCAGGCCTTCGCCGCGGATGCGCAGCTGGCGCTGGCGCGCGCCGACGTGCAACGCCAGTCCGCCCGCGAACGCCTCGTGCGCCTGCTCGGCCTGCACGATGGCGCGGCGCTGCGCCTGCCCGATCACCTGCCCGAGCTGCCGGCCGCGCCGAGCGAGCGCAGCGATCTCGAAGCGCTGGCCCTGTCGCAGCGCCTGGACGTGCAGGCCGCCCGTCTGACGCTGGAGCAGGCCGCGCGCCAGGCCGACATGGCGCGCACGACGCGTTTCGTGTCGATGCTGGAGCTGGGCACGGTGCGCAACTCGTCCAACGAGCAGGCGACGCAGCGCGGCTGGGAGGTCGCGCTGGAACTGCCATTGTTCGGCCCCGGGCCGCTGCCGCGCGCCGAGGCGCTGGCCCGCGAGGCCGCGCACGAGGCGGCGGACGCGGCCCTGCGCGCACGGTCCCAGGTGCGCGAAGCCCATGGGCTCTACCGCAGCGCCTATGACATCGCCCGCCACCATCGCGACGAGCTGATGCCGCTGGCCCGGCGCATCGCCGACGAGCAGCAGCTTCGCTACAACGCCATGCTGATCGGTGTCTTCGAGCTGCTGGCGGATGCGCGCGCGCAGGTTGCCGCCGTCAGCGCCGCGCAGGAAGCGCTGCGCGATTTCTGGCTCGCCCGGGCCGACCTCGACCAGGCCCTCGTCGGCCGCGTCAACTGATCACGAGGACCCACCATGTTCAACCGACGCTCACTCCTCGCTGGCACATCACTCGCATCGCTGGCCGCCGTTTCCAAGGCCGCCATGGCCGCGCTCCCCGAGCCCGTCATCCAGACTTCGCCCGACACGCAGCCGCCGCTGCTGCCGCCCACCGGCCGGCCCTACAACCCCGTCGTCACGCTGAACGGCTGGACGGCGCCCTGGCGCATGAACGCCGGCGTCAAGGAGTTCCACCTCGTCGCCGAACCCGTCGTGCGCGAGATGGCGCCCGGCTTCACCGCCCGGCTGTGGGGCTACAACGGCCAGAGCCCGGGGCCGACCATCGAGGTCGTCGAAGGCGACCGCGTGCGCATCTACGTCACCAACCGCCTGCCCGAGCCCACCAGCATGCACTGGCATGGCCAGCGCCTGCCCAACGGCATGGACGGCGTGAGCGGTCTGACGCAGCCGGCCATCCCGCCGGGCAAGACCTGGGTCTACGAGTTCGTCGCCCGTCGGCCGGGCAGCTTCATGTACCACCCGCATGCGGATGAGATGGTGCAGATGGCCATGGGCATGATGGGCCTGTGGATCACCCATCCGCGCGCGAAACATCCGCACATCGCCGAGGTGGACCGCGACTACGCCTTCCTGCTGAATGCCTACGACATCGAGCCCGGCAGCGCCACGCCGAAGATCATGACGATGCTGGACTTCAACCTATGGAGCTGGAACAGCCGAATCTTCCCCGGCATCGCCCCGCTGGTCGCGCGTGAGGGCGACCGCGTGCGCATCCGCATCGGCAACCTGACGATGACCAACCACCCCATGCACATCCATGGCCACGAGTTCGAGGTCACGGGCACCGATGGCGGCCCGGTGCCAAAGAGCGCGCGCTGGCCGGAGGTGACGACCGATGTCGCCGTCGGCCAGATGCGCCAGATCGAGCTCATCGCCGACGAGGAAGGCGATTGGGCCTTCCACTGCCACAAGGCCCACCACACGATGAACGCGATGGGCCACGACGTGCCGACGATGCTCGGTGTCGATGCGAGCGACCTGGAAGGCAAGATCCGCCAGCTCCTGCCGGGCTACATGGCCATGGGCCACGGCGGCATGCACGAGATGACGGAAATGAGCATGCCGGGGCCACAGAACACCGCGCCGATGATGGCCGGCGACGGGCCGTTCGGCCCGGTCGCCATGGGCGGGATGTTCAGCATGCTGAAGGTCAGGCGTGGACTCAAGCGCGGCGACTACAGCGACCCGGGCTGGTTCCGCCACCCCGCCGGCACGCTGGCGCGCGAGGTGGGCGACGCGCCGCCTGCGCCGCGTGCGCCGGGGTCGCCAGCAGGGGACGCGGCAGATGTGCAGGTGCGAAAGCCGTCGGGGCACGGCGGCCATGGCGGCCATGGCGGCCATTGAACCGGCTACCGACCACCCCGTTAGAATGCTCCCCTCCTTTGGGGAGTAGCCGGCCCCGGTTCCAGTGACCGGGGCGCTTGCATCAACATACTTGGCGGTTGCCATGGTGCAAGCAGCATTCAGCGTGGCAAGACCATTGGCGTATCGAGGCACGGCCGGTCGGGCAGCTTCGGTCGCTGATGTCCGTCTGCCCGACCGCCCTGGAATCCAGCTCATGAATCTCGGCGCCATCGCCCTGCTGTCCGTCGCCATGTCGACCGACGCCTTTGCCGCCGCCGTCGGCAAAGGCACGGCCCTCTCCAAGCCCCACTGGCGCGAAGCCCTGCGCACCGGGGTCATCTTCGGCTGCATCGAAGCCACCACGCCGGTCATCGGCTGGCTGCTCGGCGGCATCGCCAGCGACTACGTCCGCGACTGGGACCACTGGATCGCCTTCACGCTGCTTGGCGTGCTCGGCGCCAAGATGCTCTGGGACGGCCTCAAGCACGACGATGAGCGGCCCGAGCCGGTCAGCCGGCACGGCTTCTGGCGGCTCGCCATCACCGGCCTCGCGACCAGCATCGACGCGATGGCCGTCGGCGTGGGGCTGGCCTTTCTCGACGAGCCGATCGCCCTCATTGCGCTGGCCATCGGCTGCACGACCTTCATCGCCGTCACACTCGGCGTCATGCTCGGCCGCGTGCTGGGCAGCGCCATCGGCAAGCGCGCGGAAGTGCTCGGCGGGCTGCTGCTGATGGGCATCGGCTCGGCCATCCTGTACGAGCACCTCACGGCGGCGGCCGGCTGACAACGCAGCGCCCCGGATCTAACGCGCCAATCCATCGCCGCCATGTGCTCCAACTACAAGCCCGTCACGCTGCAGGACCGCCTGCTTGCGCACTTCGGCGTCGCACGCCCCGACGACGTGAACCCGCCGGAAGAAACCTGGCCCGGCTACAACGCGCCCTTCATCGTCCGGCCCGAAGACAAGGCGGAAGCCTTGAAGGTCTTCACCGGACGCTACGGCCTGCTGCCCGAATGGTCGAAGGACGCTGCGTTCGGCCGCAAGACCTACAACTGCCGCTCGGAGACGGCGGCCGAGAAGCCCAGCTTCCGCGAGGCCTGGCGCAAGGCCCGCCATTGCGTCATTCCCGCCGAAGAGATCTACGAGCCGTGCTACGAGACCGGCGCGCCCGTGCGCTGGGCGATCCGCCGCATCGGTGGGCCGATGGGCATCGCAGGCCTGTGGGGCATGTGGTTGGACCCCAAGACCGGCGAACGAGTGCCCACCTTCACGATGTTGACTGTCAACGCAGCAGGCCATTCGCTCTATGAGCGCATGCACGCTCCGGGCGAAGAAAAGCGCATGCCGGTCATCCTGGATCCCGAGCAATACCTGCCGTGGCTGAACTGCCCCGCAGACCAGGCCACCGCCTTCATGCAGCAATACCCTGCCGACCGCCTGGAAGCCGAGCCCTACCCGCTGCCGGCACGCAAGCCCGCGGCGAAATCGCCAAAGGTCAAACCCGAGCCTTCGCCTCCGCAGACGCCAGGCCCCGAGACAGGCGACCTGTTCGGTTGACGCCCTGCCAGAAACGAAGAAACCCGCACGGGGCGGGTTTCTTGGACCTTGACTGGCAAGGATTTCTTGGAGGAGAGGGGGGGATTCGAACCCCCGAGACGTTACCGTCCGCCTGATTTCGAGTCAGGTACATTCAACCACTCTGCCACCTCTCCGAATCTGGTGCGAGCTGAGCCCAGCATT
>SEEY01000400.1 GCA_004211235.1 Rubrivivax sp. | reverse complement strand
GCCCGACATCCTTGCCGACCTCGCCGCGCAGGTCGAGCCGCGGCGACAGGTCGTTTTCCGCCAGCGTGTAGCGCCAATCAAAGGCGAGCATCTGGTTGACCAAACTCGCATCGCGCGGGCCGGCGGCCCAGGTGGCGCGCTGATGCTGGCGCGGCGCCTGCGTGTCGACGGTGGCGAGGAAGCCGGGCGTGAGGATGTCGTCGATGCCCAGGCGGTCCAGCAGGTTGTAGCTCTGCATGCGGTCCGGCATGGGCACGCGGGCCTGGGCGATGTAGCTGGTGCCCTTCTTCAGCAGCGGGATGCTGCCGGTCACCGGGTTCATGAACAGCGGATTCAGCAAGCCCGCGCGCAGCGGCGCCGGGATCTGGCTGTAGACGTGGAACACGCGCTCCTTGGCGTAACGCGTGTTGCCGCCGAACAGCTCGTCCCCGCCGTCGCCGGCCAGCATGCGGGTGTAGCCGTCGCCATGCGCCTTGCGCGCGCAATAGAACGCAGGCACGGCCGAGGAATTGCCGAAGGGCTGGTCGTAATGGGCGGCAACGCTCGGGATGGCCGCGACGAGGTCGGCCGGCGTCACGTAGTACTCGTGGTGGTCCGCGCCGAAGGCCTTGGCGGCGATGCGGGCGTATTCCATCTCGTCGTAGCCCTCGGCCTCGAAGCCGATGGAATAGCTCGGCGGTGCCTTGCCCGTCGTCTCGCGCAACAGGCCTGCGACGGTCGAGCTGTCGGTGCCGCCTGACAGGAAGCAGGCCGTGCGGCCGTCGGCATCCAGCCGATCCCGGACGCTGGCGCGCAGGATGCTGCGGAACTCGTCGCGCAATGCGTCGAAGCTGGGCTGTGCCTGCTCCTCGAAACGCGGTGTCCAGTAGGGCGCCACCGTCAGCTGGCCGTTCTCGAACAGCGCGTAGTGCGCGGCGGGCAGTCGGTGGATGCCGGCGTAGATCGTGCGCGGCGACGGGATGCAGTGATGGAAGAGGTAGTCGAAGATGGCCTGGGTGTTCAGCTCCTTGATGCCGAGCAGGCGGGCCAGCTCATCGGCGCGGCTCGCGTAGTGCAGCCGGCCGTCGCGCACGGCGTAGCACAGGCTGTGCACGGCAAAGCGGTCGACGGCGAGGTAGCTGGCGCCGCCCGGGAGATCCAGGGCAACGGCGAACTCGCCACCCACGTCGGCCGCGCAGGCCGCGCCGCGCCTGGCAAACGCCTGCTGCCAGGCTTGCAGCGCGTCGGCCGCTGGGCTGTCGAAGCGGGCATGCCCGGAAGCGAAAGGCGTGTCGGGCGGCAGGGCGTGAGCTTGCATTTCTTGTTGTAGGTAAGGGTCAGGCGGCCGGATTGTCGTGGCGGGACGCGACGTTTGCGCGCAGCCGCCGCCAGGTTCCGCCAACCGCCTGGCGAGCCAGGCCGATCAGGCCTCGCAGGGTGAGCGGGTCGTAGGCGATGAGACCGAAACGTTCGCGACGCTGGCTCATCCAGGCAGCCTTGTACGGGTCGTCGCCGATGAGGTAGTCGATCTCGCGGACCTGGTCCACGTCCAGCGCCTGCTCCATCAGCAATGCGGTCAGCAGCGTGCCGGGCGCCATGGCCTTGTGGGCTTCGTCGTAGGCGAGCTTGTAGATGTCGGCGCGCCGGTTGGCGACGATCCAGATCTGGGCCGCCACCGGCTTGTCGACCAGCCACGCCACGCCCAGCCGCAGCCAGCCGCGCTGCGCGCACAGCCGGACCAGCCCGGGCACGAAGTCGGGGTAGGGCTCGGCCACTTTCCAGCTCTGCTGGTAAACCGTCTGATAGGCGGCGAGCGCAGCCTCGAGGCGCTCGCCGCCCGTGACGATCTCCAGCCGCCCGCCTTCGGCGACGAATTTCTTGGCGTTGCGCTTGATCGTGCTGCGCACCTGGCCACTGCGTTGCTTGAGGTAATCCGCCCAGCCCAGTTGCACGGGCTCGAACCAGTTGCCGAACGTGAAATAGCTGTGCACGCTGAGCCCCGCGAGGCCCAGTGCGCGGCGCAGCAGCGCGAACTCGCGGGAGGACGGGTCCATCGGCGAGAAGCGGTAGGCCGCCGCGCCGTTGCCGCCACGGCGCAGCGCGCGGGTCAGCGGCAGCAGGTCGTCGGCCTCCAGGCCCTCCTCGAGCACCGGCGCATAGATGGCCGTGTAGAAGTTCGACAGCGCACTGATCTCCCGGCCCAGCTCACCGGCCTGCGCCACGGTGGGGAGCACGGCCAGCACCCGCCCTTGACGGCGCATCACGTAGATGCGCACCTGGTGCGTCTGCGCATCGTGCGCGTAGACGTTGTCGATGAGGTTGGCATGCCAGGCGGCGCCGAACTCGATGTGGCGCTGTTCGGCCTGGCTCATGAGGGCGAGCGCATCGGCCGGCAGTTCGCGCACGTGGCCGCACACGTCGACCGTGGCGCCGCTGCGATGGATCATGGTTTCGGCATTCATCGGCGGACGGCCGCGCTTGAGCCTGCTGCGCGCGGTTCGGAGCAGACCATAGAACTCGGGAAACCCGCGGTGGCGGTAGAGGCTGACATGGTTGATCCAGCGTTGTGCGGTGGACCAGGCCAGCAGATCGGCGTCGGCATTGGTATAGAACTCCACCATGCCACCTGGCACGCGGCTGAACAGGTCCTCGAGGGTGCGCAGCAACAGCACGCGCCCCGGCGCAAAGCGTTCGAACTGCTCGTGAAATGACGTCTTGAGCATGATGGCCATGCCATCGCGTACGAGCACCATGCGCGAGGCCAGCAGGTCGTCACCCAGCCACAGCTCGTACACCAGGGCTTCGCCGCGCATCGCGAACTGCTGCATGACCTCGACATAGAAGCGTCCTTGCGCGTTGGCGCTGCTGACGGCCGTGCCCTCACGGCCTTTCCAGCCACTGCTCTCGAGCGCAGCATAACGGGCCACTGCAGCGGCAACTTCCGCGGGGTCGTTGATGATCGCCAGGCGTTCGCCGGCCGGCTCGGACTGCAGGCGACGCAGGTAGCGGCGCATGTTCTGGATCAGCTTGCGAGGACGCTGCGCCCAGTACTCGTCGAAGCTGCCTTTGAGGCTGACGTTCATCGTCAAGGCATGCGGCTGGCTCTTCGTGATGCGCTGCGGAAGCTGACGCAGATCGCCGAAGCGCGGGTCGTTGCACAGCAGGTCCAATTCGCTGGCATAGCCGGGCAACACGGCGAACAGGCCGCGGACGTCCAGTCCGGACGGGATCAGGCTCGGGCCGATCTGCGTTTGCGAAGGCAGGAAGCTGGCCCACACGCCTGCGCCGCGCGTCTTGCCGGCGAGCAAGAGCATCGCGACCGTGGCCTTGCCTTCGGTGGCCGATGCGAGCACCACGCCTGACTCGCCGAAGTGACGCAGCAAGGCATCCACGAAGCCACCGTCGAGCATGCCGTGGCCCAGCATGAGGCGCTGGTTCAATGCGTCCCAGGGCTGGCGCATAGGCCCCAGACCCTGCGCCGCGGTCAGGGGTTGCAGGTGCCAGTGCAGCCCGCCGTTCATTGCGGATCGAGATTCAGGAAATGCGCACCCGGCCTGGCGCACAGCTCTGCGTGATGCCGAACTCGCCTGATTTCGGCCAGCACCCGCGCGCTCGCCAGCAGGCTGCCGAGAAAGGGCTTGAGCTCATGCTTGCTCAACAAGTCCGCCAGTGGCGCGACGAGGCCGGTTGCCAGCAGGCGCAGCAACTGCCCAGGCAGGCGGCCGTCGGGCTGCTTGATGTCGACGAGCAGCTCCGAGCGCTTGCGCTCAGCGAGGTTGCGAACCTGTCTTGCCCAGGGCTGCGGCGGGCGGGGTGGCTTGGCCCGCAGGTGAACGATGCGCGCGGCGGGCAGCAGCGCGGTGCGCAGCCCGTGGTGGGCGTACCGCTCGATGAGGTCATCGTCCTCGCCATACATGAAGTAAAGCGGATCGAAGCCTCCCGCGCGGCGGAACACGTCGGCTCGCAGCATCCATGCCGCCGCATTGATGCCGCGAATCTCGTAATACGGCTTCACCTGGCCGAGGCAGGCGTCGGACAGATAGGCGCTTGCGTAACGTTGAAGATAGGCGCGCTGGGTGGTGGGATCGACCCGGCCGAGGTCGGGGCTGCAGTGCAGCGGGCTGACGATGTCGAAGCCGGGCCCGCTTGCCAGGAAATCCGCCAGCAGGCCGATGGCGTCCGGGGTGACGTAGGCGTCCTGGTTGAGCAGGAACACGGCGTCAGCGCCGGCGCGCAAGGCGGTCTCGATGCCCACGTTGTTGCCGCGGCCGAAACCGAGATTGGCGCCGGTCTCGATCAGCACCGCCTCCGGGAAGTCCCGCCGCACGATCGCCACGGTGTCATCGCTGGATGCGTTGTCGACGACGATCGTGCGGCGGGACTTCCCGGAGGCGGTGCTGATCGAGACCGGCGCCAATCTCGGTTTCGGCCGCGGCAACAACGTGGGCATCGAGACCGCCTTGCGCGCC
>SEEY01000399.1 GCA_004211235.1 Rubrivivax sp. | reverse complement strand
CCTGACCGCCCCGCCCCTTCGGGGTTCCCTGCGCTGCTCAGTCCTTGAGGCCCCACGCAGAACTCCCTTCGCTACGCTGCGGTCAGACAACTGCGTGGAGTCAGTTCTTGATGCGTGCTCCGCACGCGGCCTCAAGGCCTTCCGCTGCTCGGCGGGGCTAAAAGGGGGCAGGCAGAAATGCGTCCGCCGGCCGGACTGCGGGCTTGGCTGTTGTGTTCCCTCACACCCCTTTGGAGGAGCCGAGAAGCGCAGAACGGCGAGGCGTGCGCGAAGCGCACTTCGTGATCTGACTTCGCGCAGTTGTTTGACCGCAGCGTAGCGAAGGGAGTTCTGCGCGGGCCTCGCCGTTCGAGCATCGCAGGGCACCCGCAGCGAAGCGAAGGGCGACGGAGCAGGGGCGACTCTTTGCCTTCTTTCTGGTCGCTCAGAAAGAAGGTCGCCCGCCGGGGCGAACTCCCGGCTGGGCCGGCCCTCAAAGCAACAGCAGCCAATCACCAGTTCCTTCACCGCGACGGCTCGGCGTCAAGGCACCAGCCCCGCGGCTTTGGCCGCTTCGTCCAGCGAGTCACCAATCAGCGCCAGGTTCTGGATGCCCGCCAGCCCCCATTGCGCCGAGTCGTTGGTGCTGATGCTGGCCATCTCGTCCAGAGGCCGGATGACGTCGACGCCGCCGATGCGCTTCACCGTGCCGCCGCCGCGCAGCGCACGCGACGCGAAGAACTCGCGCCAGGCGCGCAGGGCCAGCGCGCGGTCCTTTTCCTGGAAGGCGGCATAGGCCGTCATGCGCGAGCCGGTGTCGGCCAGGCTGCGGCCACCCGGGTCGCGGCCGAGCAGCGCGACGATCTCGTCCTTGGGCGCGTTGTAGTAGCGGCAGTACTCCAGCCAGGCACGGCGGTAGGCCGGCACGTCCACCAGCGTCAGTAGCTCGGAGCTCATCTCGATGACGCCGAACACACCGTTCAGGTGTGAGATGGAGGCGTTCTCGCCCGGGCCCACGAACTTGCCCGTCTTGGCGTCGTAGGGTGCTCCGCCGGCGAACCAGCGGCGCTTCATGTCGCCGATGGTCTGCATGCCGTTGACGAGCTTGTCGCGCCAGCGCTTGTCGCCGGTGCGCTCCCACTCGGTCAGCCAGGCCGCGATCCACGAGCCCCAGGTCGTGCCGAAGCCGACGCCGGGCAGGCCCGAGGCTTCCGGCGGCGCGGCGCTGCGGGCGAGCTTGCGCGAGATGTCGACCTTGGCGATGTCGGCGTCGCTGTCCAGCAGCTCGCGGATCAGGTCGCCGCAGCGCTCGTCGGCGGTCAGGTAGAAGTAGATGCGGCGGTAGGCGGCGTTGGACACGCGCGGCTGCTTGGACGAGTCGGACCAGTGCTGCACGCCGTGGCGCGTGCCGAAGCCCTTGAACTCGCCGAGGTGGTAGACGTCCACCTCGCCGGTGTGGCGCGTCATGGCCTCGGCGAGGCGGAAGATGTCCGCGCGGCCGGTGCGCAGATAGCTCATCCACAGCCACAGGTCGGTGGACAGCTCCGAGTTGTCCCAGGCGAAGCCGCCGATGTCGTAGCGCCACATGTGACGGTCGACGTCGTAGGTGTGCATCACGTCGCCGTAGTTCCAGAAGCCGTACCAGCGGTGCTGCTCGACCTCCTTCAGGTACTGGCCGAGCTGCAGCGCGAGGCGGTCCTCGATGAGCTTGCGGGCCGGTGAACCGGCTGTCGCCGCCGGGTCCCAGTCGCCGAACACGCCGCAGGCATGGATGCGCTCCGGCGTGAGCACCGGCCGCGCCGGGTTCGCGACCTGCTCTGCCATGTCGGAGAACACCTGGTGCGACGGCGTGGCGCCCAGCACCCAGAGCTGCAGCTCCGACGTGCGCGCCACGCCGACGGAGTTGTCCCAGCCCGCCTCGTAGTCCTCGTAGGTGATGTTGAGACCTTCGATCTCCTTCTCGTGCGTATCCATCTCGCCGCGCGAGCGGTAGGAGCGCATGTCCATGGCCGGGGCCGAGGGCGAATACAGCCATGCCGTCACGTCGGCCAGCTCGCCCGCTGCGCCGCGCACGTCCAGCCGCACGGGGGCGCGCTGCCAGAAGTCCTTCAAGCCCAGCGCCACGCCGCCGGAAGCACCACCTGTATAGACAAGGCCCTTGGCTCGCGCACCGCCGTTGGAGTCGATCCAGGCCTGGCCCGACTGCGTGCGTTTACGCAGCGTGAAGCCATCGGCATTGGCCTGCGACAGCGAGAAGTCACCCCACTCAGGAATCCACTTCAGGCCGTCCTGCACGGCCTTGGCCATGCCCGACAGCGCGGGCAGTGCCTGGCCGGCGATCTGCGCATCGCGGTAGGCCTTTCCGGGGTCGCGGCGCAGGCCGGTGACGGGGCGCACCGCCTCGCCCCAGACGCCGACGCCTTCGCCGGAGAAGCGGATGTTGCGGTCATGCGTGGCATTGGTCATCGGCACCTGCGCCGTGACGCCGAGGCCGGCGATGAAGTCCTTGGCCGGGTCGCCGTCCCAGACGAAGCTGTGGACGATGCGCACGCTCTCGGAACCGGCGTAGAAGTACAGGCGCACGGAGAAGGGCAGCCAGTCGCGGCCCCTGTCGTTGGGATTCGCGGTGTGCGTGCCATCAAGCTTGAGCACCGCGCGCACCGGGCCTTGCTGCTCGACGGTGACGGTGTTCACCTTGCTGCTGAAGGCCTGGCGCGCGGTCTTGCCGTCCAGCTCGGGCTCGGCGCCATCCTGCCGCAAAGCGATGAGCTTGAGATTCTTCAGCGTGACGCGGCCGGCGCGTGTGGCTTCGGCGATCAGCGCCTCACCGCGCGTCGGCACGGTCCAGGCGAGGTCGCCGTAGGTGATGACGATCTGCGTGGGCGTCTGCTTCACGGTCAAGCCGCCGGCCGCGGGCTTGCCGCTCTGCAGCTTCAGCGGGCCTTGCGGCGTGCCGCCGGCGATGGCGTGGGCCGTCCACTTCAGGGAGCCGTCGGGCCAGTAGGCCAGCGGCCAGGACTGCAGCGGGTGATTCCCAAGCTTGAAGTCCAGCGACTTGGCCGTGGACTTCACCTCGCCCCGTGGCCAGGGCACGCCAAAGGTGGCGCCCTCGAAGCGCGAAGGCGGGACGCCGTCCAGCCAGCGCAGCGTCGTGTCGCCGACCGGCGCGGTTGTCGTGGGCAGGTTGGCCGTAGCGGCCTGCGCGACGGGCAGGGACGAGGCGATGGAGGCCACGGCTGTGGACTGCAGGAAGCCGCGGCGGGTGGAAGACATTGCTTTCATTTCATTTGCTCCACAGCGATGGATGTTGGCGGTGCAAGAAGCTTTCGGGCCGAGCGCCGGGCCGCTCCCAAGCCGGCCCGTCCTGGCGATGTGCTTGCGGCTTAATGCCGCAAGCATCGCCGTCCCCTCGGGGGACCGACCAGGCTCGCCCGCGTTCAGCGGGGTGAGTCTGGGCGAGGGGCACCGTAGTAGTCGGCGAGAAACTTGAAGGCGGCCTTGCGCTGACCCGTCTCCGAGATCAGGCCCTTGCGGTTCCAGCCGTTCTGGAAGACCGGGTGCTCCCGGCGCGGCGAGCGGAAGTCCTTGAGCACCCAGGGCGACAGGCCGCGCAGCGTCGGCACCTTGTCGGCCATGGCCAGCGTGGCGCGGTAGTAGTCGACCTGAAAGTCCTCGCTGAACTTGCGGCGAAGCTGGGCGTCGCTGAAGCCGGCCTGTGCGTCGGCACCGAACTCGGAGAACAGCAGCGGCTTGTCCGCCGGCACCTCCCAGCGCAGCTTGGCCACGTCGGCCAGCGTGTCGTCGCCGTACCAGCCCGCGTAGGTGTTCACGGCGATGACGTCGAGTTCCTTCAGCAGCGGGTCGGCAATGTGCAGCGTGTCGCCCTTGCGCTCCACCAGCAGCGCCGCGCTGATGAGGCGGCTCGGGTCGAGCGCACGCACCGTCTCGGCGAGGGCCGTGTGGAAGCGCGTGCGGTTGTCGGCCACGGGCGTCTCGTTGCCGATGCTCCACAGCACGACAGACGCGCGGTTGCGGTCGCGGTAGATGGTCTCGGCCTGCATGCGGCGGGCCAGGTCGAGCGTGGCCGGGTTGTCCCAGTTCACCGTCCAGTAGACGGGAATCTCGCTCCACACCAGCAGGCCGATCTCGTCGGCCACGCGCAGCATGGCTTCGTTGTGCGGGTAGTGCGACAGGCGCACGTAGTTGCCGTGCAGGCCGTTCTTCACCTCGCCGAGCAGCCGGCGCGCGGCGGCGTCGTCGATGCGGCGGGCCGGGTTGGGGCCGATCTCTTCCTCGTGGATGCAGATGCCCTTGAGGAAGATGGGCTGGCCGTTGAGAAGGATCTCGCTGCCGCGCACGGCGATCGTGCGAAAGCCGATGCGGTCGCGAACCTTGTCGTCACCGGCGTCGAAGTCCACGTCGTAGAGCGTCGGCGCGTCGGGCGACCAGCGCTTGAGGCTGGCCGGTGCGGCGACGTCGAAT
>SEEY01000398.1 GCA_004211235.1 Rubrivivax sp. | reverse complement strand
GCTGATCACCGACGTGGAGATGCCCGGCATCGACGGCTTCGAGCTGACCCGCCTCGTGCGCGCCGCGCCCGACACGGCCACGCTGCCGGTGCTGATGATCACGTCCTCCGACGACAAGCACGAGGCCGCCGCCGCCGCGGGCGTGACGCAGCTGCTGGGCAAGCCGTTCTCGGAAGCGGCACTGCTCGCCGCCATCGAGCGCGCGCGCAGCGAAGTGCGCGTGCCGGCCTGAGGCCGTGCTGCCGCGTTACCGCGCGCCGGCTGCACCGTGATTGACGACATCCGCGACCTCATCGCCTTTGCCAAGGTGCCGAGGCGAAGTCCATATCGCACGCTGCGGAGCTGCTGGAACTGGCGCCGGCCACCGTCAGCGCCCACCTGGCCAAGCCGGGTTCACGCGCACGCTGGCGGGCTTTACGGCCGAACACCCGGAGTTGCGCCTCGAGATCGGCTTCAGCGACCGGCGTGAGGACGTGATCGGCGAGGGCCTGGACATCGCCTTTCGCATCGGCGACCTGCCCGACAGTTCACTGCGCGCCAAGCCGGTCTTTCGCCTGAAGCGGCAGCTCGTCGCTGCCCAGGCGCTGCTCGCGCAGCATGGCAGCGATCACAGCAGGCCTCGACGTGTGGCGACCGGCGAGGTCTCGCCCGTCATGCCGCCACCGTAGCGACCGCGCAAGGCAGCGTGAAGCCAGATGGATCGAAAAGCGGTTTTCGATGGATGACCTTTTGGCTAAGGGCCCGCAGCTCCGACACTGACGTCCTGTCAGGGAGTTAGCGAAATGGACACGTGGAAATGGATGGCCGCGGTCGGCCTCGGGCTGACGCTGCTGGCTTGCGGCGGCGGGGGTGGCTCGGACGCGGGCGGTGGCCCCAAGCCCGGCGGTGAAAGCCCGCCGATCAGCCTGGCTGTGCCGGGCCGCTTCATCACCAAACTGGGCACCGGCGACAGCGCTTGGTTCGCCATGGCCGAGAAGTCCCAGGACTTCGTGCGCAACGTCGCGCCAGACCGTCAATTGCTGGCCGCTCTGGACGGTGCGGCGACGCCCGGTATCGCCTACCAGCCGCCGGCCGGCTGGTCGCTGATCGACTTCGCGGTGCATCCGTCGCGCGAGGTCAGCCTGGTGCTGGCGTCGCCCACGCAGCTGCGGCTGGTGAGGCTCAGCCGCAGCGGCGCGGTGCTGCGCGACCAGCCCTTCCTCGACCCGCCGGCCGCAACCGACGCCATCATCGACGGACCCTTCCCGTCGATGGACTCGGCGTCGCTGGTGCCCACCGCCGTCACCCACGATGCGGCGCAGCTGGCCGCGCTGGGCGAGGACGTCGTGCTGGCCTTTCGCAGCGGCCGCTTCGCCGTGGTGCTGCACCGCCTGGGCTACAGCGCCGCGAACGGCTTCGTCAGCCGCTGGCGCAGCCTGGCGGAACCGGGCGTGATGATCGGGGCGTCACTGCCCCTAAGCGGCAGCTTCGACCCCTTCAAGGGCGTCGACAACATGTGGCGAGTCTTTCTTGCCGCCGACGCTCAGGGCCGCATCGCGGTGGCGTTGGCACTAAGCGCCACGGAGCTGGCCGCCGGCCATGCCCGGCATTTCGGCAAGCCGCTGGACACGTCGGCCGTAGAGGGCTTCATGCTCAGCCGCTTCAGCGCCGACGGCCAGCGGAGCTACAGCGTCCTGCACCGCACCGAAGGTCGCTCCGAGGTGCAGGGGCTGCGCTGGCTCGACGACCGCATCGCTGTCGTCGGCCGCGTGCGCACCGTCAGGTCCACAGACGGCTGGGACGCCTACGTCGCCCTTGTCGCAGACGGCACGCGGGCACTCACGCACGAACTCGTCAACGTCGACCAGGGCGAGGTGCTGTTCGACATCGCGCGCCTGCCCAACGGGCAGCTGCTGGCCTGCGGCGCTGCGGGCTACACCCAGAACCCGACCGGCGTCAGCGTCTCGGAAACGGCGACGCCGTTGCTGATGGTGCTGGATGCCGCTGGCAAACCGGTCCGCCGCGTCGCCCTGACCGCGGGCCCGCGCCACAACCAGCTGCGCAGCCTCGCCGCCTGGCAGGGCGGGTGGCTGATGGCAGGGATGGAGAACGGCCCGGGCACGCATTCGGCGGATGGCGATGCCGCGCTGCTGACAGCAGATGGCTATGTGCGCAAGCGGCGGGATGTGGGGCTTTGATGAGCGTGGGACGGGAGCACCGCCTCATCGCGCCGACAGCGCCGACAGCGCCGAGCCGCGTGATTGCACGAAGCGGCGCAAGCCCTCTGCATAACCGGCCGGCACCGCATCGCGCACCGAGGGCCGCGCGGCCAGCGCGGCGCGCCAGGCGGCGAGGCGCGGCAGGCCGTCGAACAGCTCCTTGGGTGGGATGACATCGAAGTAGCGGAACACCGGGCCGAACACCACGTCGACGAGGCCGAAGCGCGGGCCGGCGAACCACGGGCCGGCGCCCAACGCCGCCTCCAGCTGCTCGAACCTCGAACGCAGCACCGCATAGGCCTGCGCCAGCGCCGCGTCGTCCACCGCGTGGTAGAGCACCGCAATGCCGTTGAGCACCGCGGAGCCGAACTCCATCCAGGCGCGCTCCCGCGCCCTCGCGAGCGCGTCCCCGGGATGCAGTCGCGGCGGCTGCGTCTCGTCCAGGTATTCGCAGATGACGGCGGACTCGAACAGCGCCTCGCCGTCCACCTGCAGCACCGGCGTCTTGCCCAGGGGCGACAGGCGCAGGAACCAGTCGGGCTTGTCGGCCAGGTCCACCTCCACGCGCTCGAAGGGCAGGCCCTTCTCCGCCAGCATGATGGCGGCGCGCTGCACATAGGGGCACAGCGCATGGCTCACGAGCGTTAAGCGCGGGCTCATCGCACACCCCAGGTGAAGCGTTCGCTGCGGCGCAGCGCCAAGGCGCCGTCACCCGACAGCCACAACGACAGCGACGCGGCAGCCAGGAATGCCGGGTACTCCCAGCCGCCGCCCGGGGCATTGAAGACCCAGCCGTTGGGCGCATGCACCCAGGCCGCACCCAGCAGCACCGGCAGCAGCGCCAGGGCCACCTGACGCGGCCAGATGCCCGCCAGCAGCAGCAC
Organism: Rubrivivax sp.; assembly: GCA_004211235.1. The sequence continues at coordinate 1,389 of SEEY01000398.1, read as the reverse complement.
GCCGCCGAGGGCCTCCGCTGCGAACACGGCATAGGCGAGCGCCCCGGGCAGGCCCACGCCGGCAAAGAATTGCGCCGTGCCCGGCAACGTGAAGACGAAGAGCTTAAGCCCGGGATGCGCCAGGTACATCACGCCCAATGCGCTGCGCAGCAGCAGCAGGCCCAGCGCGGGGCTGGCGCAACGCAGCCGCGTGGGCGTGCGGGTGGCAGATTGGGCAGGGTCGCGATAGGCAGCAGCGGTCATGGCCGGCTCCTCGGTGGGTTGAACATGGCCTCACTCTAGGCAGGCAATCCGCGCATGAAAATGCGCATCCACGTCAACTCAGATTGCAGCCATGCAATACGAACTCGCGCCCGCCGACCTCGCCCTGGTGCTCGCCCTGCACCGCGCCCGCACGCTGGCTGCCGCGGGCGAGCGGCTGGGCGTCAATGCGTCCACCGTGTTCCGCATGCTGCAGCGGCTTGAGCGCGGCCTCGGGCAGACGCTGTTCGAGCGCGGCCGGCGCGGCTACACGGCAGGCGAGCTGGCGCGCACGCTTGCGGCCCAGGCCGAGCAGGTGGAGGCCGCGCTGGAAGCCGCCCGCGCCGCGGCCCAGGCTCAGCCGGGCCAGGCGGCCGGCACCGTGCGCCTGACGACGACTGACACGCTGCTGCACGGCCTGCTCGCGCCGGCGCTGGCGGCCCTGCACCGCGCGCAGCCGCAGCTGCACTTCGAGCTGCACACCGGCAATGAGCTGGCCAGCTTGACGCGGCGCGACGCCGACATCGCGCTGCGCGCCACTGCCAAGCCGCCGCCGCACCTGATCGGCCGGCGCATCGGCCCCATTCGCGTCGCCCTCTACGCCGCGCGCAGCAGCGCCATCAAGCACTGGCACCAGGTCGAGGCGGGCGCCGCCGCCTGGGTTGCGCCGGACGACGGCCTGCCCGAGCATCCATCGGTGCGCTGGCGGCAAAAGCACTTCCCGACGCTGCAGCCGGCCTTCCGCACCGGCAGCGTGCAGAGCGTGGCTGAACTGGTGGCGCTTGGGCTGGGCGTTGGTGTGCTGCCGCTGTTTCTGGCCGAGCCCAGGCGCGAGCTGCGTCGGCTGACCGAGCCACTGGACGAGGCCGAGACCGACCTCTGGCTGCTGACCCATCCGGAGACCCGCCACCTGCAGCGTGTGCACACGGTCTACACCCACCTGGCCCAGGCGCTGCTGCTGGACTGAGCGCTGAGCGCAGCCTGTCAACGCAGCAACGCGCCGGCGCGCTATCGTTGGCCCCTCCCTTCCAACGCGAGCCCACCCATGCGCCTCGTCTCCCTTGCCGCCTTGGCTGCCCTGTCCCTGGCCGCCGCCACCCCGGCGCAAGCGTCCTCCTTCGCCTCGTCTGCCGCCGATGCCGGCTCGTC
>SEEY01000397.1 GCA_004211235.1 Rubrivivax sp. | reverse complement strand
CTGCCGCATGGCCGTTTTTCCGTCGACCTCAAGGAGATTGTCATGACCACCCCCATCCCCCACCCCGTCGTCACCCGTGACCGCTGGATTGCCGAACGCAAGGTGCTGCTCGCGCAGGAGAAGGCGCTGACCCAGGAGCGCGACCGCATCGCCCGCGAGCGCCGCGCCCTGCCCTGGGTGAAGCTGGAGACCGACTACGTGTTCGACACCGTGGACGGCCCGCGGCGCCTGAGCGAGCTCTTCCAGGGCCGCCGCCAGCTGCTCGTGCAGCACTTCATGTTCGGCCCCGGCTGGGAGCAGGGCTGCAAGAGCTGCTCCTTCATGGCCGACCATCTCGACGGCATGGCCGCGCACCTGGCCCATCGCGACATCGCGCTGCTGGCCGTGTCACGCGCGCCGCTGGCCGACCTGCAGGCCTTCAAGGCGCGCATGGGCTGGCAGTTCCCGTGGGCCTCGTCCAACGGCAACGACTTCAACCGCGACTTCAATGTCAGCTTCGCGCCCGAGGACCGGCAGGACGGCGAGGTCTACTACAACTTCCACATGACAGCCTTCCCGCAGACCGAAGCGCCCGGCATCAGCGTCTTCTACCGGGACGACGCGGGCGACGTCTTCCACACCTACTCGACCTTCGGCCGCGGCGTGGAAGTGATGATGGGCACCTACAACCTCGTCGACCTGGCGCCCAAGGGCCGCGACGAAGCCGGGCTGGGCTACACGATGGAATGGGTGCGGCATCACGACCGCTACGAGGACACGCCGGCCGCAGCGGCCCGCTGCAGCGGCGCCAAGGCCTGACGGCCATGGCCGGGGTCATGACGCTTGCGCCCTGGCTGGCGGTGGCTGCGGCCGGCGCGCTGCACGGGCTCAACCCCTGCACCGGCTGGGCGCTGGCCACCGCCTGCAGCGCCCGCAGCGGTCGGCACCCGCTGCGCGCGCTCGGGCCGATCGCGCTCGGGCATGCCGCTTCCGTCACGGTCGTGGCGACATGGGTGGCGCTGGGGCTGGCCCTCGACGGCGTACTGGCTGTGGCGGCCGGCGTCGGCCTCGGGGGCGTGCTGCTGCTGCTTGGCTTGTCGCGGCTGCGCCTGCGGGCGGGGCGAGCCGGGCCGGCCGGACTGGCGCTTGGCTCCTTCCTGGCGGCCACGCTGCACGGCAGCGGCCTGATGCTGGTACCGGCATTGGTGCCGTTATGTCTCAGCGCATCGCCGGCCCGCGAGATCACCGCCTCCGGCTCGCTGCTGCTCGCCCTGGCCGCGGTGGCCGTGCACATGGCGGCCATGCTCTCGGCCACGGGCGCCGCCGCCTGGGCCGCAGGCGCTGGCCTGGGCGCGTTGCGGCGCCGGCGGTTGTCGGGGCGCGCGCTGCCGGCGTCCTGCCCGTCACGACCCAGAGGCGGTGTAGCAGCCTAGGCCGCCTAGGCGGCCCCTGAGCCCGCGCGGTCGGAGAGGCCGGCGGCCAGGTTGGTCGAGATGCGCTGCGTCAGCTGCGCGAGGCTTTCCTGCACGACGACCTTGTCCTGCGTGCTCGCCACCGCGTTGGCCACGTCGGGAGGCAGCGCCTTGCGCAGATAGCCCAGCAGGCGCGGTGCCGCCAGGATGTGCAGCAAGTCGTACCGCTTCTCCCGGTGGCATTCGGCCAGGCGCTCGGCGATGCGGGCGGCGAACAGCTGCGCATGCTGATGGCGCTCGCTGTCGCCGGCCGACACGGTGGCCTGGCCGATGGTGCCGCCACCGCTGCGCCGGCCGTGCGGGGCGCGGTGCATGTCGGCCTCGCGAGCGTGGGCGTCGGGGTCGGCCAGCTCTTCCACCGGCGTCAGGTCGCCGCCGTCGCGGGGCTTTTCAAGGATGCGGGCGATGGCTTCGTCGGCGACCACAACCCAATGCGTCTTCATCTCGGCGCTCCTTTGCAAGAGGGAACACCGGGGCAGCAATCTGCGTTCCCAAGGCCCGCCGCAGGGTCTCGTCAGTGCCCGCCCGCCAGCAACGCCGCATTGCCGCCCGCCGCCGCGGTGTTGACCGTCAGCGTCTGCTCCGCCGCAAAGCGATAGAGCTGGTGCACATGGCCGGCCGCAGTGACCAGCGGCAGGATGGCACCGGGCCGCGCGGCCAGCGCCTGCATCAACGCGTGCGCTCCGGCCGCGTCCGACGAAGCCAGCGCGACGCCGGCCAGCTGCGATGCGGCAAGCAGGCCGGGCAGTGCGGAATCGGGCAGCAGCGTCAGCGCATTGACGGGCAGGCCGGCGCGCAGCAGCGCCTGGCGGCTGCGTTCGTCGTCGCCGAGCCAGATGGCGCTGTTGCCGGCCAGCAGCACGCTCACCACGGCGGCCAGGCCCGCATCGCCGCGGCCCAGCACGGCGAACACGCCGCGGGCATGGTGGCGCAGCGTGTTGCTCTCGCCGGTGGGGCCGGGCAGCACGACATCGGCGAGCTGTGTCTGCGCCGCGGTGAACAGGCCGCGCAGCGCGAAGGCGGTGGGCGCGTCCAGCGTGTCGGCAGCGCGGCGCAGTGTGGCGATGCGCTCGGCCAGCGGCGTGCTGCGCCAGGTGGCGTCGGCGGCCACAGCCAGTGCGTCGCCCGTGCCCTGCAGCACCAGCGGTGGCGCGGGCGCGTCGATGAGCGGCTCGGCGCAGAAGCGGCGCAGGTAGTCGGGACCGCCGGCCTTGGGGCCGGTGCCGGACAGGCCCTCGCCACCGAACGGCTGCACGCCCACCACCGCGCCGATGATGTTGCGGTTGACGTAGACGTTGCCCACCCGCGCCAGGCTGGCGAGGCGTTCGGCGCGGCTGTCGATGCGGGTCTGGATGCCTAGCGTGAGGCCGTAGCCGAGGGCGTTGATCTCCTGCATGACGTCGTCCACCGAGCCGTCGAAGCGCACGACATGCAGCACCGGGCCGAAGATCTCCTCGCCGAGGTGCGACACCCGCGGCAGCTCGAAGGCGACCGGGCGGATCTGGCGTGGCATGGGCTCGGTGACGGGTGCCTCGGCGATCAACGTGGCCTCGCGCTTCAGGCGCTCGACGTGGCCGCTGATGCCGGTGTGCGCTTCGTCGTCGATGACGGGGCCGACGTCGGTGGCGAGGTTGGCCGGCTGGCCGACATGCAGCTGCTGCAACGCGCCCTTGAGCATCTCGATGACGCCGTCGGCAATGCTGGACTGAACGCAGAGCAGCCGCAGCGCCGAGCAGCGCTGGCCGGCGGAGCGGAAGGCGCTCTGCACGACGGCGTCGATGACCTGCTCGGGCAAGGCGGTCGAGTCCACCACCATCGCGTTGAGCCCGCCCGTTTCGGCGATCAGCGGCACCGGTGAGTCGGGTTTGGCGGCGAGTGACTTGTTGATGATCTGCGCCACCGCCGTGGAGCCGGTGAAACAGACGCCCGCCGTGTGCTCGTGGGCCACGAGGCCGGCGCCGACGGTGTCGCCGGGGCCGTGCAGCAGCGCGAGCGCATCCGCAGGCACGCCGGCCTGGTGAAGCAGCTCGACGAACTTCAACGCGACATAAGGCGTCTGCTCCGCAGGCTTGGCGGCGACGGCATTGCCGGCCACCAGCGCGGCGACGACCTGGCCGGCAAAGATGGCCAGCGGGAAGTTCCACGGGCTGATGCAGACGAAGACGCCACGGCCTTGCATGAGCGCCTGGTCCGCTTCGGCTTGGTCGGCGTAATAACGCAGAAAGTCCACGGCCTCGCGCACTTCGGCGACGCAGTCGGCCTGCGTCTTGAAGGCCTCCTTGACCAGCAGGGCGCAGAACTCGGCGAGCCGCGCATCGAGGTCGTCGGCGGCGCGGCGCAGGATGCTGGCGCGCTCGGCGACGGCGCGCCCGTTCCAGGCGGCGAAGCCGGCGCGCAGGCGCTGCATCGCGGCATCGACCTCGGCGGCGCCGGCCTCGGGCACGGCTCGCACCAACGTGCTGGCCAGCGCGGCCTGCAGCGCCATACGTTGGGCCGGCGCGGTCAGGTCGGCGCCCGTGGAGTTCAGGCGGCCGCCGTAGAGCGCCGGCGGCAGCGGCAGCGCGCTCGTGTTCCGCACATCGGCCAGCGGCGACCCCAGCAGCTCGGGCACCTGCACGCTCGGGTCGGCCAGCTGATGCACGAACGACGAATTGGCGCCGTTCTCCAGCAGGCGGCGCACGAGGTAGGCGAGCAGGTCGCGGTGCTCGCCGACCGGCGCATAGACGCGCACCGGAATACCGTGGGTGGTCAGGCCCCCCGCTTGAGCGGGGGGAGCGGGGGGTGTGGGCGACATTGCCCCCGAAGGGGAGTGCCGCGAGAACTCGCGGTACACCCCTTCGCCCATGCCGTGAAGACGCTGCATTTCAAACGCTGCGCCCGTCGCGCGGGCCATCTGCACGATGGCCGCGATGGTGCCGGCGTTGTGCGTGGCGAACTGCGGGTAGATGACGTCGGCATGCTGGATCAGCGCGCGGGCGCAGGCCAGGTAGCTCACGTCGGTGTGCTGCTTGTGCGTGAACAC
>SEEY01000009.1 GCA_004211235.1 Rubrivivax sp. | reverse complement strand
CGATGCGGCTGTCCAGCAGCCCGGACAGCAGCGGGTTGGCCTGCTCCAACCAGCGCCGCGGCGTGACGCCGTTGGTGACGTTGTGAAAGCGCTCGGGCCAGATGCGGGCGTAGTTGGCAAAGATGGTCTGCACCATCAGCTCCGAATGCAGCGCGGCGACGCCGTTGACGCGGTGCGAGGCCACCAGCGCCAGGGCCGCCATGCGCACGCGGCGCTCGCTGCCGTGGCTGCCTTCATCGATGAGGGACACACGCGCGGCAAAGGCGTGGTCGCCGGGGAAGCGTGCCTGCACCTCTTCCAGGAAGCGGTGGTTGATCTCGTAAATGATCTCGAGATGGCGCGGCAGCAGATGCTCGAACATGCGCACGGCCCAGGTCTCCAGCGCCTCGGGCATCAGCGTGTGGTTGGTGTAGGCCACGGCCTGGCGGGTGATCTTCCAGGCCTCGTCCCAGCCCAGGCCATGCTCGTCCAGCAGCAGGCGCATCAGCTCGGCAGGCGCCAGCGCGGGATGCGTGTCGTTGAGGTGGATGGCGTTGGTCTTGCCCAGGTTGTGCAGCGAACCGAACTCGCGCAGATGGCGGGCGATCAGGTCCTGCAGCGAGGCGCTGACGAGGAAGGCCTCCTGCTTCAGGCGCAGCTCGCGGCCCTGCTCGGTGGAGTCGTCCGGGTAGAGCACCCAGTTCAGCGCGTCGGCCAGCACCTGGTGGCGCGCGGCGCGGGCGTAGTCGCCCTCGCAGAAGGGCTTGAAGGCGATGGGCGCGGCCGTGGCCTGCCACTGGCGAAGCGTGGAGACGCGCTCGCTGTGGTGGGCGGGCACGATGAAGTCATAGGCCTGGGCCTCGATCAGCTCGGCCGGCTGCCAGCGGCGCACGCCCGAGGCATCGGCCTCGACGCGGCCACCGAAGCCGACGTGGAAGCGCAGGTCGTGGCGCGGCAGCTCCCAGGCGGGCGTGTCACGGGTCCAGTCGTCCGGCTGCTCCAGCTGGCGACCCTGGCTGATCACCTGGGCGAAGGTGCCGTAGTGGTAGCGCAGGCCGTAGCCGAACGACGGCAGCTCCAGCTCGGCGAATGAATCCAGGAAGCAGGCGGCCAGGCGGCCCAGGCCGCCGTTGCCCAGGGCGGCATCGGGCTCGCGCTCCAGCACGTCGCCCAGGGCCAGACCCTGCTCGGCCAGCTTGGCCTCCAGCGGCTCGGTGAGTTTCAGGGCGGCCAGCGCGTTGGACAGCGCTCGGCCCATCAGGAATTCCATCGACAGGTAGTGGACACGGCGCACCGGCGCCTTGTCGCCACGACGGGCGTCTGCCGCCTGCGTTGCTGCCCAGCGGCGGGCCAGCGTCTCGCGGCAGGCGATGGCCGCGGCATGCAGCGCCGCCTGGGGCGTGGCGCCGTGGCTGGACTGGGACAGCTCGCGCTCGTACGCGCTCTCGAATGCGGCGCGCAGGGCCTGGGTTTCCGACGAGACGGCGGTGGCGGCGGACGGCTTCATCGCAGTGGCCTTGGAAGTGCGTTCAACGATCAGCGGAGCGCTGGGGCGGGTTCGGGTGTTCATGAGTGCGAGCCCTCGGCGACGAGGAAAGAATGCTAACGGATTGCAGCGACGCCCGAAGTATCGAGCAGCGCGCAAGCGTTGTGTAGTTTGACTACATCGGGAAAACCCGGTGGCAAACGCAAGCCATTGATATACATAGATTTCGAGTCCATAACAGCGGGTTGTCGCGGTTGTTATCGGCGCTTCGAAGGATGTATATTGTCTACAACGGCAGGCAAACATAAGAAATTTGAGCCTGATTTCGCGAGACAAGCCCGCCTCAGACGCTGGCGACTGAAAGGTTAGAAGTGGCAGACGTTCGACTCACCGGCGTTGAAAAAGCCTATGGCGACATCCGCATCCTTCATGGCATCGACCTGGAAATCCGCGACGGTGAGTTCATGGTGTTCGTAGGCCCGTCGGGCTGCGGCAAGAGCACGCTGCTGCGCACCATCGCCGGCCTGGAGGAGATCACCGGCGGCGAACTGACCATCGGCGGGCGCGTCGTCAACGAGGTGCCTCCGAGCGAGCGGGGCATCGCCATGGTGTTCCAGAGTTATGCGCTCTACCCGCACATGAACCTGTTCGACAACATGGCGTTCGGATTGAAGCTGGCCAAGGTGCCCAAGACCGAGATCGAGACGGCCGTGCGCAACGCCGCGAAGATCCTCCACATCGAGCACCTGCTGGACCGCAAGCCGAAAGACTTGTCCGGCGGCCAGCGCCAGCGCGTGGCCATCGGTCGCGCCATCGTCCGCAAGCCCGAAGTCTTTCTCTTCGACGAGCCGCTGTCCAACCTCGACGCCGCCCTGCGCGTGCGCATGCGCTACGAGTTCGCCAAGCTGCACGAGGATCTCAAGACCACGATGATCTATGTGACGCATGACCAGGTGGAAGCCATGACGCTGGCCGACCGCATCGTCGTGCTGAGCGCCGGCAGGATCGAGCAGGTCGGCTCGCCGCTGGAGCTGTACGAGCATCCGCGCAACCTGTTCGTCGCCGGCTTCATCGGCAGCCCGAAGATGAACTTCATCCAGGGCGAACTGGTGGCCGTCGAGGCGGGTCATGTCGACGTGAAGCTGGCCGGCGGCAACGTCGTGCTGCACGCCAAGGTGGACGGCAGCGGTTCGGCGGTTGGCGACAAGGTGACGCTGGGCGTGCGGCCCGAGCACATCCGCCAGGGCGACCATGGCCAGGGCAACCTGCTGCAAAGCACCGTCGCCTTCGTTGAATCCCTGGGCGGCATCACCTTCGCCTACTGCCCCTACCCGGGCCTCGAAGAACCGCTGACCTGCCAGTTCGAAGGCCGCAACGGCAGCGACCGCCTGCGCACGGGCCAGGCGCTGGACCTGCACCTGCCGGCACAGGCGCTGTATGTCTTCGACGCCAACGGGATCGCCCTGCGCCGCCTCGCCGCACCGGAGTTGCAGGCATGAGGTGGAACGCACTGCTCGCCGCGGCCGCCTTGGCTGCGGGGCCGGCGCTGGCCGACGGCCCGAAGCTGCTGGTCTGGATCAACGGCGACAAGGCCTACGGCGGCCTGCAGACGGTGGGCGACGCGTTCGAGAAGGTCTCGGGCGTCAAGGTCGTCGTTGAACACCCGGTCGACCCGACCGACAAGTTCCAGCAGGCGGCCGGCGCCGGCAAGGGCCCCGACATCTTCTGCTGGCCGCATGACCGCGTCGGCGAATGGGCCAAGGCCGGCCTGCTGACGCCGCTGCGCCCCTCGGCCAGACTCAAGGCGGAGGTCGAGGACCAGGCCTGGCAGGCGCTCAGCTACCGCGGCCGCATCTGGGGCTACCCGATCGCGATCGAAACGACCGGCCTCATCTACAACAAGGCCCTCGTGCCGACGCCGCCCGCCACCTGGGACGAGGTCTTCGCGCTGGACAGGAAGCTCCAGGCCAGCGGCAAGCATGCCGTGCTGTGGGACTACAACAAAAGCTTCTTCAGCTGGGCCATCCTGGCCGGCGCGGGCGGCGAAATCTTCGGCCGTGATGCGCAGGGCGATTTCGACCCGCGCCAGGTGCATGTCAACAACGAGGGTGCGCTGGCCGGTGCCAAGGTCATCGAGCGCCTCATCAAGGACGGCCACATGCCGCGCGGTGCGCGCTACTCCGAGATGGAAGCCGCCTTCGCCCGTGGCGAGGTGGCCATGATGATCTCCGGCCCCTGGGCCTGGGACAACGCCCGAAAGGCCAAGATCGACATCGGCGTGGCAGGCATTCCGGTCGTGGTGCCCGGCAAGCCGAGCAAGAGCTTTGTCGGCGTGCTCGGCTGCATGATCTCGGCGCCGAGCAAGAACAAGGACATCGCCAAGGAGTTCATCGAGAACCACCTGATGCGCCCCGAGTCGCTGAAGGTGCTGGACGCCAACGTGCCCATCGGCGTGCCGGCCAACAAGGCCTTCTACGCCGAGCTGTCGGTGAACCCGCTGATCGCGGCGAGCATGGTCAACGCCCGAAACGGCGCGCCCATTCCCAACATCCCCGAGGTCGGCCGCTTCTGGACCGCGATGGACGCGGCCCTGGAAGCCATCACCAACGGACTGCAATCACCGAAGGACGCGCTCGACGGCGCGGCCGCACGGATGCTGCTGAACAAATGACTGCCGCCACCTCCACCCTGGGCCAGGGCAGCTATTCCACGCTGCCGCCGACGCTGACCGAAAAGCTCGGCCGTTGGCTGCACTGGCCGCTTGCCGTGGCGGCCATCGTCGCTGCGCTGTATCTCGTCTTCGTCGTGTACACCACCGGCCAGGCCGCCTGGGCCGCGGGCCTGCTCGCGCTGTTCACGGCCGGCTTTTACGTCTACCTGAGCCGCGGCGGCTTTGCCTGGCGCTACCTCTTCCCTGGCGTGGCCGGCATGCTGGTGTTCATCGCCTTTCCGCTGGTCTACACGGCGCAGATTGGCTTCACCAACTACTCCAGCACCCACCTGCTCAGCGAAAGCCGCGTGCGCGAATACCTGCTGGAACAGCACGATGCCGTGGAAGGCCAGGTGCTGGCCTACAGCCTGCATGCCGACGGCGCCGAGTTCCGCCTCGCGTTACAGCCCGAAGGCGACGCCAGCCCGCGCTGGGTGTCGCCGCCGTTGGCCTTGCGTGCCGGCAAGGATCTGCGCGTGGACCTGGCCGCGGCTGAAACGCCAACGCTGCCCGCCGGAAGCGCCCTGCCCTTGCCCGACTTGATCAAGCACCGCGAGGCGCTGGCCAAGCTCGTGCTCGTGCAGCCCGACAAGACCGAACTCCGCTACCTCGGCCTGCGGGAGTTCGGGCCGGTCAAGCCGCTTTGGACTGCGAACGCGGATGACAGCCTGACGCGCGCGCTGGACGGCGCCGTCTTCAAGGCCAACCGCGACACCGGCTTCTTCGAGACGGCGAAACCAGATGGCACCGTCGAAGTGCTGCAGCCCGGCTTCAAGGCCTTCATCGGCGCGGCCAACTACGCCCGCATGCTGTTCGACGCCGAGTTCCGCGGCCCCTTCCTGTCCATCTTCACGTGGACGGTGGTGTTCTCGGCACTGACCGTCTTCTTCGCCACGGCCATCGGCATGCTGTTCGCCGTGATGCTGAACTGGGAGGGCATGAAATACCGCACCACCTACCGCACGCTGCTGTTCCTGCCGTATGCGGTGCCGGGCTTCATCTCCATCCTCGTCTTCAAGGGCCTGTTCAACCAGAACTTCGGCGAGATCAACGCCATCCTGAACGCGCTGTTCGGCGTCAAGCCGGCGTGGTTCGCGGACCCGCTGCTGGCCAAGACCATGCTCGTCATCGTCAACGTCTGGCTCGGTTATCCCTACGTGATGATCCTGTGCTCGGGCCTGCTCAAGTCCATCCCGGCGGACCTGTACGAAGCCTCGGCCCTGGCCGGCGCCAGCCCTGCGACGAACTTCCTGCAGATCACTGTGCCGCTCATCATCAAGCCGCTGGCGCCGCTGCTGGTGAGCGCGTTCGCGTTCAACTTCAACAACTTCGTGCTGATCGCGCTGCTGACCGACGGCCGGCCGGACTTCCTGTCCACCAAGCTCCCGGCGGGCCAGACCGACATCCTCGTCAGCTACACCTACCGCATCGCCTTCAAGGACTCGGGCTCCGACTTCGGCCTTGCCGCGGCGATCTCGACGCTGATCTTCTTCCTCGTCGCGGCGCTGTCGCTGATCAACCTGCGGCTCTCCGCAAAGGCGCAAAAGTAATGGCCATCGTCCTCGGCAAACAAGCCCGCTGGCGCACCTTCGCCGCCCACGCGGTGATGTGGGTCTTCATCGCCATCACGCTGTTCCCGCTGCTGGCCGTCGTGTCCATCTCGCTGCGGCCTGGCAACTTCGCCACCGGCAGCCTGATCCCGACCGAGATCAGCCTGGAGCACTGGAAGCTGGCCCTCGGCATCCCCTACCAGGCGGCCGACGGCAGCCTCGTGCAGCCGCCCTTCCCGGTGCTGACCTGGCTGTGGAACTCGATCAAGATCGCCACGGCCTCGGCCTTCCTGATCGTCGCCATCTCGACCAGCGCGGCCTATGCCTTCGCGCGCATGAAGTTCCGCTTCGACAAGCCGGTACTCAACGGGATGCTGCTGCTGCAGATGTTCCCGCCGGTGCTGGCGCTGGTGGCCATCTACGCCATCTTCGAGACGATCGGCAACTACGTGCCTGCGATCGGCATCGAGACCCATGCCGGCCTCGTGCTCGCCTACCTCGGCGGCATCGCCACGCATGTGTGGACGATCAAGGGCTACTTCGAGACGATTCCCGTCGAGATCGAGGAGAACGCCAAGGTCGACGGCGCCACCCATTGGCAGGCCTTCTCCCGCGTGCTGCTGCCGATGGCCATTCCCATCCTGATGGTGGTCTTCGTGCTGGCCTTCATCGGCACCATCATCGAGTACCCGGTGGCGTCCATCCTGCTGCGTGAAGAGGGCAACCTGACGCTCGCCGTGGGCTCCAAATACTTCCTGCATGACCAGCGTTTCCTGTGGGGCGACTTCGCGGCGGCAGCCGTGCTGTCGGGCCTGCCGATCACGCTGGTCTTCCTGCTCGCCCAGCGCTGGATCGTCTCCGGCCTCACTGCAGGCGGAGTCAAAGGCTGAGACCCATGATGAAGACTCTCGCGCTGTGCGCAGCGCTGCTTTCGTTCGCCTCAGCATCCCAGGCGGCCTGCACGAAGCCGCCGTTCGGCGACCACACGATCTACCTGCGCGGCGGCCTGAACAACTGGGCCGCCCAGGACGAGCAGGCCTTCGAGTACCGCTGCGATGCCTATTACCTGAACCTCAACGCCAAGGGCAGGCAGGAGTTCAAGCTCGCGGACGAGGACTGGACGGCGGAGCACACCATCGGCGGCGATGCGCAAGGCGAACCGGCCCGGGGCGGCACCGGCAACATCCAGCGCGAGTTCAACGGCGAGCACACGCTGCGCCTGAGCCTCAGCGCGACCGGCCAGCCGCGCCTGGCTGTCGGCCCGCTGACCTTCAAGCCCACGCCGCCGCAGCCCATCACCGACAAGGCCGCGCTGACGACCCGCTTCGACTCCCGCGACGACGCCTTCAAGGCGCCCTTCGGCGCGCAGCCGGCGGGCACGGAAATCCGCTTCAGCGTCGGCAACGACGTGCCCAGCCTGAAGCGCGCCACCCTCGTCATCGAGCGCCGCCGCCTGACCGGCAACCAGGAGCAGTTGGCCTACGAGCCGCTGGCGCGCATCGCGATGAAGCCTGAACCGCGCGGCCTCGGCACGGGCTTGGCCGCCAGCTACCGCTTCGATGCCACGGGCGTCTACGGCTACTGGTTCGAGATCGAGACGGAACAGGGCCTTTACGCGCTGCAGAACAACAAGGACACGATCTACTGGACGCGCGAGAAAGGCTCGATGGGCGCCGCCACCATCGAGCGCCTGCCGTCGAATCTGAACCGCGTGCGCCGTTACCGCCAGACGGTCTACGCGCCCGACTTCAAGGTGCCCGACTGGGCGCGGGACATCGTCTATTACTACGTCTTCCCGGAGCGCTTTCGCAACGGCGACAAGGCCAACGACCCGCGACCCGGCGGTGGCCGGCCGCAGGACCGCTACCAGGACGGCGATGTCGAGCGCCACGCGACCTGGAACGAGAAGCCGTTCAAGCCCGCTGGACCTGGAGAGAAGGGCGACGGCTCCGACAAGCTCTTCAACAACGACTTCTTCGGTGGCGACCTCGCCGGCCTGATCGACAAGCTCGACTACATCAAGAGCCTGGGCGCCAACGCGCTTTACCTGACACCGATATTCCGCGCCCCCAGCAACCACAAGTACGACGCGGCCGACTACAAGCAGATCGACCCGGCCTTCGGCACGAATGACGACTTCGTGCGCCTGTGCACCGAAGCTGCCAAGCGCGGCATCCGCGTGATTCCGGACACGTCGCTGAACCATGTCGGCAGCGACTCGCCCTACTTCAACCGCTTCAACAACTTCCCGGCGGGTGGCGCCTTCGACGGCGGCAAGCCCAATCCCGCGTCGCCCTACTACAGCTGGTTCAAGTTCAAGCCCGACGCCAAAGACCCGGCGAAGCAATACCAGGGCTGGGTCGGCGTGGCCGATCTGCCCGAGATCGACAAGAGCAGCCCTGCCTTCCGCGCCTACGCCTACCGCGCCCCCGACTCGGTCACCAACCTCTGGCTCGACCGCGGCGCGGCCGGCTGGCGCATGGACGTGGCGCCCTGGGTGCCCGACGACTTCTGGCGCGAATGGCGCCAGGCCGTGAAGGCGAAGAAGCCAGACGCGCTGACCGTGGCCGAGACCTGGTTCGACGCCAGCAAGTATTTCCTCGGCGACATGTTCGACTCGACGATGAATTACATCTTCCGAAACGCGGTGCTGGACTACGCCGCCGGCAAGCCCGCGCCGCTGATGGCCGCCAACCTCGAGCTGCTGCGCGAGGCCTACCCGCCGCAGGCCTTCTCCGCGCTGATGAACCTGCTGTCCACGCACGACCAGCCCCGCGCGCTGCATCACTTCGGCGAAGACCGTGACCTGCCGCTGGCCAAGCAGCGCCTGCGCCTGGCCGTGTTCTTCCAGATGACTTATCCCGGCTCGCCGACGATCTACTACGGTGACGAAGTGGGCCTGGGGGGCGGCGAAGATCCCTTCAACCGCGCGCCCTACCCCTGGGCCGACGAAGGCGGCACGCCCGACACGGCACTGCTGGCCGACTTCAAGCGCCTGACGAAGCTGCGCCACGACCTGCCGGTGCTGCGTCACGGCACGCTCAGTGCGCCGCTGCAGGTCGACGACCACGTCGTCGTGCTGGCGCGGCAGGACGGCCACACCTGGGCCGTCACCGCGACCAACAACAGCACCGAGCCGCGTGCCGTGACGGTTCGCCTGCCGTTCGAGGCCGCCATGCTGAAGGACGCGCTCAGCGGCGAAGCCGTCGCCGTCACGAACGGCACCCTCCAGCTCACCGTGCCGCCGCTGTTCGGCCGCGTCCTCGTCAGCCCCTGACTTCCGACAACCCGGGCCATTGCGGCCCGGCAGCCGCCGGAACCACGACTGCTGCATGATGCGGGCCGATGAGCCCGCCGCCTGCCGCACTGCAACGCCGCCAGCTGCTGCAGACCTTGACGCTGCCGCTGCTGGGCGCTGCGCCGCTGGTCGCCCGCGCGGCGGAGGCGGTGCGGCTTCCGCGTCACATCAGCATGCCCGACCCGCAGCTGCCCTATGTGCGCCGCCTCGTCGACCTGGCGCTCGGGCGCGCGGGCAGTCGCCGCGAGGTGCGGCTCGTCGATCTCGACATGGCGCAGGGCCGCACCTTGATCGAACTGACCACGCGCACCAGCCCCGTCGACCTGATGTGGACGATGACCGACCGGCAACGCGAGTCATCGGGCCTGCTGCCGGTGCGCATCCCCATCGACCGCGGCCTGCTGGGCTGGCGGCTGCTGCTGGTGAGGCGCAACGACCTGGCCCGCTGGGCCGACGTGCGCAGCCTGGCAGACCTGCGCGGCCGGCTCGCCGGCCAGGGCCATGACTGGCCGGACACGACCATCCTGCGCGCCAACGGCCTGGAGGTCGGCACCAGCAGCGTCTACGACGCGCTCTTCCGCATGCTCGCGGCCGGTCGCATCGACTTCTTCCCGCGCTCCATCCTGGAGATTGACGCCGAGATGGCCGCGGGTCGCTACCCCGAGCTGGCCATCGCGCCCGACCTGATGCTCCACTATCCCGCGGCGGCCTACTTCTTCGTCAGCCCGCATCGGCCGGAACTCGCCGACGAGCTGAGGGCCGGGCTGGAGGCCGCGGTGGCCGACGGCAGCTTCCAGCGCCTGCACCGCGAGGTGTACGGCCCGCTGGTGAAGGCCCATCCGGTGTCGCCGCAGCGGGTGCTCAGGCTGACCAACCCGCTGTTGCCCGCCGCCACGCCGCTGCAACGCCGCGAGCTGTGGCTGCGGCCGGGCGAAGCCGCCTGACCCGGCGCGCCGGGTCGCTCAACCCATGCGCAGCAGGCGCGCCGCCTCCTCCAGCCGGGCGTCCTCGATCTCGCGCAGCACGCTGGACAAATCCACCTCGCCCGCCTTGCGCTCGTAGCGGCCCGTCAGCGGCATGCCGGGCATGAGGCGCCCGGCGGCATAGAGCGCCCAGATTTCCGGGCCGTACTGTGTGCCCAGCAAGGCCGGGGCGTACTGGCCGAAGAAGTTGCGCAGGTTGTTCACGTCGCGGATCAGCATGCGCGGCGCATGGTTGTTGCCGGCCGCGTCCACGGCCTGCGGCAGGTCGATGATGACCGGCCCGTCGGCGGCCAGCAGCACGTTGAACTCCGACAGGTCGCCATGGATGACGCCGGCGCACAGCATGCGCACCACCTCGTCGATCAGCGTGTCGTGGTGCTGCTGCGCATCGGCGGCGCTGAAACTCAGGTCGTTCAGGCGCGGTGCGGCATCGCCGTGCTCGTCGGCCACCAGCTCCATCAGCAGCACGCCGTCATGGAAGTTGCTCGGCCGCGGCACGCGCACGCCGGCGGCGGCCAGGCGGTACAGCGCATCCACCTCGGCGCTTTGCCAAGCCGCCTCCTGCTGCTGGCGGCCGTAGGCGGTGCGCTTGGCCATCGCGCGCCCCTGGCGGCTGTTGCGCACCTTGCGGTTCTCGGTGTAGTCCACCGCCTGGCGGAAGCCCCGCTTGTTGGCCTCCTTGTAGATCTTGGCGGCGCAGGTGTCGTCGCCGACGCGCACGACGTAGACGTCGGCTTCCTTGCCGCTCTTGAGTTGCCGCACGACGCTGTCGATCAGGCCTTCCTCGATCAGCGCCTGCAGGCGTGGGGGTGCTTTCATCGCCCGGATTGTCGGGGTCTTCGAGCCGGCCGCTACCGCGCCAACCGGGCAGACAGCGGCGGCAGGCCGCTCGGCCCGCCGACGAGGCGCTGGTCATGGCGATAGTCCTCGTTGGCCTCGACGCGCCAGTCGCGCCCGAAGTGGCGGGCGAGCGCACGCGCCACCTCGTCGAAGCGCCAGGCCTCATCGGCATTGCTGTCCAGATGGTGCACGCCGGGCAGCGGCCTTTCGATCAGCGCGAGCAGTGCCGCGGCCGTGTCGGCCATGAAGGAGCAGGCCGGCGTCCAGGCGCTGCTGGCCTTGACGAAGCCGTCGCGCTGCGCCCACTCGTCCAGCGTCAGCAGCATGTTGTTGCCGGGCCGCGTCGCGTCGATCTGCCAGCCGATGCGGGCGATGACGGGGCGCGCGCTGGCCAGCAGCACCGCGTCCTCGCAGTCGGCCTTGTAGCGGCCGTAGTCGTTCGTCGAATTGCGTTCGTCGGCCACGTCGTGCGGGCCGTCGGGGTCGAACACCATGACGCTGCTCGTGAACAGGAAGTTCGGGCAGCGCGATGCCAGCCAGCCTGCAAAGCGTGGCGGGGCCATGCCAAGGTGCGCGATGGCGTCCACGGACTGCGCCGACAGCCATGCGCCCGCCAGCTTTTCGTCGTCGATGTCCACGGCCTTGCGGTCCCAGCCGATGACCTCGTGACCGGCGGCACGCGCCGCTTCAGCCAGGCGCGGCGCAAGCGTGCCGTTCAAGCCGGTGATGAGAATTCTCATGACAGCTCCCAGCCCCAGGGCTTCAGCGTGCGGCCCTGCCAGGCCTGCGCGGTGCCAGACAGGTTGACGGCCACGCGGACGACGTCGTCGCCCAGCCGGCGCTCGAACGCAACCACATCGCCTGCCGATTCCAGCAGCGTCACCGGCGCGCCGTACTGGCCGGCCGCCAGCGCCGGGTGCTGGTGCTTGAGCGCGATGAGCCGCTGGTAGAAGCCGGCAAGCTCGTGGTTCTTCCAGGGAATGGCGTCCTTCTCGAAGAACGCCAGCCGCTTGTCCAGCCGCGACTCCTGGCCGTTGTAGATCAACGGCATGCCGGGCAGCGTGAAGGTCAGCACGGCGAACGCCTGGAAGGCAGCGCCGTACAGCTCGGCGTCCGTGCCATGCCAGGAGTTGAAGTCGTGGTTGCTCGTGAAGCGCATGCGGTAGGCGTGGGCCGGGTAGCCCGCAGGCTGCTTGGCGATCCACGCCTTCAACAAGGGCGCTCCGGCCTCGCCCTTGCCGATCTTCTTGAAGACCTGATCGGGCAGGTCCCAGGAATAGGTCATGTCGAAGGCGCCGCTGGTGTGCAGGTCAACGGCATCGGACTCGGCCAGCATGAACATGGGCTTCATGGCGTCGAGCTCCTGGCGCGCCCGCACCCAGAAGTCTGTTGGCACCAGGCTGGCCACATCGCACCTGAAGCCATCGAGATCCACCTCGCGCACCCAGAACTTCATCGCTTCGATCATGGCGGAGCGCAGATCGCCGCTGCGGTAGTCCAGCGCGATGACATCGTCCCAGTGCTCCTCGCTCGGCTGGCCTGCGTTGAAGGTGACCGGATAGACCTGCCCTGCAGCGTTCAGCTTGAACCAGTCCTTGTGCGCTGTGGCCCAGGCATGGTCCCAGGCGGTGTGGTTGGCGACCCAGTCGAGGATGACCTTCAGCCCGAACCGGTGTGCCTCGGCCACAAAGGCTTTGGCATCCGCCAACGTGCCGAACTCGGGGTTCACGGCGGTGTAGTCGCTGATCGAGTAGTAGCTGCCCAGCGTGCCCTTGCGGTTGAGCTTGCCGATCGGCTGCCAGGGCATGAGCCACAGGATGTCGACGCCGAGCGCCTTGAGGCGCGGCAGGTCGGCCTGCACCGCGGCCAAGGTGCCGGACTGCGAATACTGGCGCACGTTGACCTGGTAGAGGACGGCCTGGCGGGTCCAGGCCAGATGCGGCATGTCGTGGGTTGCGCTCATGGCAGGCAGGGCAAGTGAAGCGGCGGTGGCCGTCAGCAGGGTGCGGCGGGTGGGCATGTATAGACCCCGGCTCAAAGCGCTTTCGCCGCGCAGTGCTCGGCGATGTAGGCGGCGTGGTCCGGCATGAAGTCCACGCACTTGGCAATGACCTGGCGCACGCCCTCGAGGTAGTCGGCGGTCGCCTGTTCGTCGGGCAGTTCCGCCAGTGGATGAAAGCGCTCGGGCAGCAGGTTCTGTCCTTCCATGACTTGAATCCAGCCGACCTCCGCGAACAGCTCGTTGTCGCGGCGCACGACGCGGCCGTGACTGCGGTACAGGTCCAGCTTCTCTTGCAGGCTGTCCGGAACGCTCATGTGGGCGCAGTCCTGCCAGAACGCTGAATCGTCGCGCTGGTTGAGGTGGTAGTGCAGGATGACGAAATCGCGGATGCGTTCGTAGTGGAAGCGGCTGCTGCGATTGAACTCGGCGATGTCGTCTGCATTGAAACCCCGGTCCGGGAAGAAGTCGATCAGCTGCTGGATGGCCGACTGGATGAGGTGGATGGACGTGGACTCCAGCGGCTCCATGAAGCCGCCCGCAAGGCCGACGGCCACGACGTTTTCCTTCCAGGCCAGCTTGCGCATGCCCGTCTGGAAGCGGATGGGGCGCGGATCGGCCAGCGGCTTGCCGTCGAGGTTGGCGAGCAACGTGGCGGCAGCCTCGTCGTCGCTGACGTAGCGGCTGCAATAGACGTGTCCGTTGCCGGTTCGGTGCTGAAGCGGAATGCGCCACTGCCAGCCGGCGCGGTGTGCGGTGGAGCGCGTGTACGGCGTCAGCGGCACCGCGGACTCGCAAGGCACGGCCAGTGCCCGGTCGCAGGGCAGCCAGTGCGTCCAGTCCTCGAAGCCGGTCTGCAGCGTCTGCTCGATCAGCAGGCCGCGAAATCCGGAACAGTCGATGAAGAGATCGCCGGCAATGCGCTCGCCGCCCTCGAGCACGACGGCATCGACGTGCCCGGCATGTGCGCCTTCGCCGCGCCGCGTGGCATGCGTCACCTTGCCTTCGGTACGCACCACGCCGCGCTGCTCGCTCAGGCCGCGCAGGTAGCGCGCGTACAGGCTCGCGTCGAAGTGGTAGGCGTAGGCGATCTCGCCCAGCGGCGAGTTGCCGAGGTCGCTGCGCGGCGGCATGAACTTGTTGGCCAGCGCCGCCATGCGCGCCAGGCAGTACTGCTCCAGCGGCTGCGCCCGGCCGAGCTTGCGCATGCGGTGCCAGTACTGCTCGAACTGCACGGTCCACAAGTCCTGCCCAAGCCGGCCAAAGCCATGCATGTAGCGATCCCCGATGCGCCCCCAGTTGACGAACTCGATGCCCAGCTTGAAGGTGCCGCCCGTGGCGCGCAGGAACTCGTTCTCGTCGAGACCGATGATGCGGTTGAAGCGCTGGATCATCGGGATCGTCGCCTCGCCCACGCCCACCGTGCCGATCTCGTCGGACTCGACGACGCGGATGCGGTAGCGGCCCCGCAGCACGGTGGACAAGGCGGCCGCGGTCATCCAGCCGGCGGTGCCGCCGCCGACGATGACGATGTCCTGAATCAAGGCAGAGTTCATGCAAGTCTCGCTGCGGCTTGGCGCCGGCACGGGAAGAAGCCGTTCACGGTGAGTCGTCCCGACCGCGGGTCATCGCTGAGGAGGTCGGGGTGGTCGATGGCCGCACTGTGATAGCCGCCGCCGTCGTAGATGATCATTCGATTCCATGCGGCCGGCACTGTGGCCACACATCTGAAGTGGGCGGAATCTTCGGGCGGATATCCCGGGGTGATGCCATGCCGGGCCGAGAAATCTGAGGGAGACAGCGCCTCGGCATCACGAAAGAGTGCATTCACCTCCTGCTTCGGGGCGAAGAAGCGCGTACCGCCCAGTGCAGCGTCGCGGAACAGATACAGCACCGACGCAGCGAACATCGAGCCCGGGTCGGTGTCGTCGACGCGGTCACGGTGGCACAGCCACTGCAACGGCTGCAACCGGGCCACGGGCGTCGTCGCCAACGCCAGCCGCACATAAGCCGCATGGCAGCGCCGCAGCCCCATCGGCCCGCGCGCTTGCTGCCAGAACAGGTCTCGCAACCGCGCATCGAACTCGGCGGAGAGGCCCGTCACGCGGCCCGGGTAAAGGTTGCCTTCCGGCGCGTGCATGCGCTGGCTGGCCGCGAAATCCAAGAGCGTCTCGGGCTCCAGCAGCACATCGTCCAGCACCACGCAGCGCAGGCCGGCTGTCAGCTCCAGCACCTGCACGCGGGGTTCGGGATTGAAGAGGCGAATCATCGAGCGGTCAGGAAAAAGCCCTTGCCGGATCACTCCGGCAAGGGCTGTCACGCTAGCACCCTGATCGAGCGATCAGAACTTGTAGTTCACGCCGAACAGGTAGGTCTTGCCGTACTTGGTGTACTGCTTGATCTGCGTGATGTCGTTGTTGTAGTACTCGACGTAGGGCTCGTTGCCCAGGTTGTTGACCTGGAAAAGCACCGACAGGCCCTTGGCCATGCCGCTCTGGAACTCGTAGCCGAGCTGCAGGTCCGTGACCTTTTCCTTCTTGACGTACTCGAAGGCGCGGTCGGCCCCAAAGCCCGTCACCTCGCCGACGAAGCCGTCGCGGATGCGCGTGCTGACGCGGGCCGAGAAGCCGTACTTCTCGTAGTAGGCCGTGAGGTTGTAGGTGTTGGGCGACAGGCCGGGCAGCGGGCGGCTGTCGCCAGGACCGAAGGGCGAGATCTTGCTGGACACATAGGCGTAGCTGAGCTGCACGCCGAAGCCGTCGAGCACATTGCTGACCATCTGCAGCGGCAGCGACACCGCGAGCTCTGCGCCGGACATCGAGCCGCCCGTGCCGTTGGCCTGGGTCTCGAACAGGCCGTTCGGCGAGGTGGGCGTGATCGTGCCTGTCGCGGTCGGGTTGCCGAAACGATCAACAAAGTTGACGTTGATCTTTTGCTTGTAGATGTAGGTCTTCAGGTCCTTGTAATAGGCCGCGACCGACACATAGCCCTTGTTGCCGAAGTAGTACTCATAGGACAGGTCGATGGCGTCGGCCTTCCAGGGCTTGAGCGCCGGGTTGCCGCCATCGCCCTTCCACTCGCCCAGATCGCCCTTGTCGTTGACCTTGGTGAGGTCGACGCTGTAGGTGTTCGTAGAACGCATGTCGTCCATGCGCGGGCGGGTGATCTGGCGGGCGATGCCGAAGCGCAGGTTCTGGTTGGCAGCCACCTGCCAGGCCAGGTTCAGACTGGGCAGCCAGTCGGTGTACTTGGTGCCGTAGGTCGACGGGCTGGTGGTGGAGCCCTGGATGTTGAAGGCGTTGGACTTCTGGTCCGCATGCACAGCTTGAACACCCAGGTTGCCGCGCAGGGGCTTGCCCAGCAGCTCGGTATCGATGTCGGCCTTGGCGAACGCGGTCGTGATCTCTTCCTTGACCGTCCAGTCCTTGTTGATGATGTCCTTGTTGCCCAGGTTGGCGCGCAGGTTGTAGAACTGCGCCTGTGCGGCGCGACCGTCGTAGGAGATGAAGTCGCCCAGGCCGGCATAGCCCAGGCTGTTCGGCGCAGACAGCATGCTGGCCGGGATGGTCGTCGGCGAGGTCTTGAGGTCCAGGAACCATTCAGGCACGTTGCGCGCCTTCTCGCGCTGCGTGAAGTTCAGGCCACCCTCGACGCCGCTGAAAAACGCGAAGTCGTGGCTGTATTTGGCAGACAGACGGGCCGACTTGATCTCGTCGGTGACTTCGGGGTTCTTCAGATAGCCGGCCTGGCCCCAGCCGCCCGAATCCACCAGCTTGATGAGCGCCGGGTCGGCGTAGTTCAGGCCGGCCGTGATGCTGGGCAGCCCGCCGCCCACCGGCAGCACGACTTTGAAGGTGTCGGTCGCACCCGAACCGCCAGGGCCCGTGCCGGCGTAGAGCTCGAGGATGGACTCGTTGCGCTTGGCCTTGGACCAGCTCAGATCGCCAGACACGGTGAGGGCCGGGCTCAGCACCAGCTTGCTGTTCCAGCCGATGGCGTCGATGGTGTCCTTGCGGTCGTTCAGGTCGTGGCGCAGCACGGGCTTGACGCCGACGTAGTCACCCTGCGTCAGCACGCCGCCCGTGATGGTGTTGCCGACCGTCGTGCCGCCTTCGACGACCGGGTTGTTCAGCCCCTGCGCGCCCCAGGCCAGGCCCGCCTCGAAGCCACGCTGCACCGCGTTGCGCTCATAGGTGGAGTGGTAGACATCGACCAGGGTCTCGAATTCCTTCGAGGGCTTCCACTGCAGCACGCCCATCAGGCCATTGCGCACCTGGGAGGCAGACTCGTTGCGCAGCTGCACACCGCCCGGCACGCGCACGTCGACATAGTTCTTGCCGCCGAACGAGCCGGTGAAGTTGGGGTAGCCCCAGTTGCGGAAGTAATTGTTCTGGTTGGGTGAATCGAGGCGCGCATAGCCGAGCGCGATGCCGACGGTGCGGTCGGCGAACTGGTCGACATACGAAAAGCTGAAGCGGCTGCCCTTGTCACCGGCAGCGCCCGGGTTCAGGCGGCCCAGCGAGTTCTTCTCGCCGCGCAGGTTGACGGCCATCGTGCGGCCGGCGAATGCCAGCGGGCGCACCGTCTGCAGGTCGATGGTGCCGGAGAGGCCCTGGCCGACGAGGGCGCCGTCCGGGGTCTTGTAGATGGTCACGCCGCTCAGCAGCTCGGAGGGGTACTGATCGAACTCGGCGGAACGGTTGTCGCCGGTGCTGACCTGCTCACGGCCATTCAGCAGCGTGGTGGCGAACTGGCCCGCGAGGCCGCGGATCTGCACTTCCTGGGCACGGCCGTTGACGCGCTGTGCCGTCAGGCCGGGCAGGCGGGCGATGGACTCGGCGATTGACGAATCCGGCAGCTTGCCGATGTCCTCTGCCGAGATGGCCTCGACGATGGAGTCGCTGTTGCGCTTGACCGAGATGGCGGCTTCGATGCCCTTGCGGATGCCGGTCACTGTCACCGTTTCGAGTTGCTGGTTCGCGGCAGTCTGTGCCGTGGCAGCGGCGGAAACGATCAGCAGCGTGCAGCCAATGGCCACCGGGCTGATGCGGAAGGCGGCGTGATCGGCAACCGAACCGTGCTTGTTTTTGCTCAGGGTCATGAATGTCTCCTCGGATATGAAATGCGGCTTGTCCTGCAGGCGCAGCGCAGCGGCGGCGCACAACTTTTGGGCGAGAACCCAACGTCTCGGCCTAGTTTGTATCAAAACTAGATTTTCCAACGCATCTGCGTAAACCCTAGACGTTGCGCAGAAGCGACCCGATTTCTCGCCAATACCGAGGGAAACCCCGTATTTCGACGCCTGTTTTGGTGCGACCTCTCTACTGGAAAACCCAAATCACCCCAACGCTTGTAGCGCAACTACATCGATTGATAGCGCTGCCCAAAGGGCATGGCCAACCCTAAAGGGTGCACGCGGCGGCGCGCGCCCAGGGCTGCGCCGGGCGTGCTGGTGAGACCCAGGGCACCCGGCGATTCAGGAGGAGATGGAGGTCAGCGATGCCGGCGCTCGCCGGGCATCGCTTCAAGCCGCGGGCCAGGGCGGCCCGCCGAGGGTCAGGCGTCGGCCTGCTCCAGCGCCAGCGAGGCGCCGGAGAGCGCGGCCAGCGTGTCGGTGATGAGGGGCGTGGGGATGCCCGTCAGGAAGGGCTTGAAACGGCCCTTGGCCTCGAAGCGGCTGCGGAACTCCGACTGGAAGAAGCGCTCACCCAGCCGCGGAACGATGCCGCCGCCGATGAAGACGCCACCCCGTGAGCCCAAGGTCAGCGCGACGTTGCCTGAAACGCCGCCGAGCATGGCGCAGAACACGTCCAGCGTGCGCGAGCAGGACGGCGA
>SEEY01000396.1 GCA_004211235.1 Rubrivivax sp. | reverse complement strand
GGACGCTACCGCTCCAGCCGCAGCGGCAGCCGCACATGGGCCAGCGCGATGCTGATCCAGACGGCGACGCTGAAGTACAGCGTCATCCACATCATCTCGCTGCGCCACAGCGCCCAGTCGTGCGACACGGTCCAGCGGCCGGATGCATCCGCGATGCCGGCCACCACCGACGGATAGGCGCGGCCGGCAGCCTCGTCGGCGAGCCAGCGCGCCCAGTACATCGGCACGTCGACCAGGAACATATAGGCCGCATAGAGCGAGCCGGCGGCGACTGCCACGGCCAGCCAGCGCCGCCCGCGCGCCGTCGCCTGCGGCCACATCAGCAGCATCGCCAGCACGCTCAGCACGGCGGCCGTGCCCCACAGCGTTTCCTCGACGACATGGCCGATGTTGCGCGTCGTCAGCACCGCATACCAGGAGTGCAGCTCGGCGATGGCGATCATCGGCACGATGGCATGGGCCACCCGGCCGCTGAAGCGGTGCCCGGTCGTCAGCGCGGCGCCGCGCAGCAGCAGCGCCCATTGCGCGGCAAAGCTCAGCTCGGCGATGGTGGCCACCGTGCGGCCGACGATGACGCTGGAGGCGAACGAATCCACCATGACGACGCGCGGCACGTCGAACACCGGCAGGAAAGAGCGGTAGCCGCAGCCCAGCACGTAGAGCGCCGACAGCAGCAGTTGCAGGCGCTGATGCGGCCAGGTCGTGCCGTCGGGGCGGTTGCGGTGCAGCCAGGCCGTCGAGACGGTCCAGGCGATCAGGTTGAGGCCGGCGATGGCGCACAGCAGCTGCCACCAAAGGGTTGCGTCGTTCATTTCGGGTCTCCTCGGCCGGCCTTGGGCGGACGGCCGGTCTTCACGGGTGCCAGGCGGTCCAGCGCGGCGGCCAGCGCTTTGGCATCCAGCAAGGCGAGTGCCTGCAGGCCGGCGCGCAGCAGCTCGCTCTTCTTGGCCTCGCGGTGCGCGGCGTGCAGGCGGTGCTTGAGTTCGGCGATCAAGGCGTAGTCGGCCTCGGGCATGGTGAAGCCGTCGCGCACGAGCCTGGCGCGTTCTTCGGGGGCGGGTTTGCGGGTGTGGGGCATAACGATGAAAACCGTTTATACGGTTTCCATCGTTTTCTCGCTACCGTGGGTTACAGCGCCTTGAAACGACCGGCGTGCACGCGGCTCACCGTCAGCTTCTCCGGCCGTTGGCGCAGGTCCAGCACCACCGTGCCGTTCTCCTGGCGCTGGGCGCGGGCCACGGCGTCGATCTGGACGATGGTGCTGCGGTGCACCTGCCAGAACCGCTCCGGGTCGAGCTGCGGCGCGAGCTCGCGCAGCGACACGCGCACCCAGAAGTCGCGCTCGGCGGTCACGGCGCGCACGTACTTGTCCGCCGCTTCGAGGTAGACGATGTCGTCCACCGGCACCAGCTCGATGGCCTCGCCCACGGCCGCCTGCAGGTGGCGCAACCGTGGCGCGGGCGTTGTCGCCTGCGTGAGCAGCTGGCGCAGCGTGGCCAGGGTGGCGTCACCGCCGGCGGGCCGGTCCAGCCGGGTCTGCAGCCGCGCCACGCTTTGCGCCAGTCGCTCCGGCGTCACGGGCTTGAGCAGGTAGTCGGCCGCCGCCGCGTCGAAGGCCTGCAGCGCGTACTGGTCATAGGCCGTGACGAAGACGAACAGGGGCAGGGCGCCCGCGTCCCCGGGCCAGTCCTCGGAGATGGCCTGCGCGGCTTCCAGCCCGGTCAGGCCCGGCATGCGGATGTCGAGAAAGCAGACCTGCGGCCGGTGCTGCAGGGCCAGCTCGACCGCCGCCGTGCCGCTGCCGGCCTGGGCAACGATCTTCAGCGCCGGCCAGGCGGCGGCCAGTTCGGTGCGCAGGTTGTCGGCGAGCAGCGGCTCGTCTTCGGCGATGAGGGCGGTGATGCTCATGACGGGATCTCGATGCGGGCGATGCTGCCGCCGCCGGGCCGGGATTGGAGATCGAAACGGGCCGCATCGCCATAGCGCTGGGCCAGCCGCTCGCGAACCTGCGTCAGGCCGAAGCCCGTGCCGACCGGGCTCGACGCATGGGCGGTTGCGAGGCCGGCGCCACTGTCGGCCACCTGCAGCACCAGGCGGCCGCCGTCGCGCGCCGCCGAGACGCGCAGCTCGCCGCCGTTCACATGCGGCTCCAGCCCATGCTTGATGGCGTTCTCCACCAGCGGCTGCAGCAGCAGCGGCGGGATGGCGATGCCGCTCAGTTCGGCCGGCAGGTCCAGCTGCACGCTCAGCCGCTCGCCCATGCGCAGCTGCATCAGCGCGAGGTAGTCGGACAGGCGCTCGAACTCGTCGGCCAGGGCGTGTTCGGTCGCACGGCTGGCCTGCAGCGTGGCGCGCAGGAAGTCGATGAGCCGGTCCAGCATGCGCTGGGCTTCGTCGGGCTCCAGCTTGATGAGCACGCGCAGGTGGGCCAGCGTGTTGAACAGCATGTGCGGTTCCAGCTGGCTCTGCAGCAGCGTCAGCCGCGCCTCGGCGGCCTGGCGCTGGGCCTCGGCCCGGTCCAGCCTCAGCGCGTTGAGCTTGAACATCCAGAAGAAGACGATCGAACCGAGCACCGACGCCAGCAACGTGAAGGCGATGGACAGCGTGACGCGCCGGTCGCCGACGTTCCAGGGCGCCAGGGAACGCTGGCCGCTCACCAGATCGGCCAGCCACATGCCGCCCGTGTAGCCGGCCATCGAGCCGATCAACACGCAGGGCAGCATCAGGCCCCAGCTGACCCAGGCGCGGCGCAGCACGGCGGCATCGCCGAAGCGGCGGATCAGTGCGAAGGCCAGTGCGGACTGCAGCAAGGCCACGCAGATGGAGATCTGCACGCCGATGCAGAACGAATAGAGCATGCCCATCCAGAAGCCGTCGCCCCGGAACAGGTAGTTCAGCAGGCCGATGACGACGCAGATGGCGACCGTGCCGCCGAGATGGGTGCGCCAGTCGTACTTGGGCAGTTCAGGCTTCATCGCGCCAGCATCAGGCCGTCATTGCCCAGGCGCCAGTCGGCCGCGACGAACGGGGCCGGCCGCGCGCCAGTGGCGCCAGTTCAGCGCCGGCGGCTGCCACCGCCGCCCAGGATGCTGCCCAGCACACCGCGGATGATCTCGCGGCCCACGGCTGAGCCCATGCTGCGCACGGCCGATTGGGCAGCCTTCTCGGCAAGGCCGGGATGCCGGCCGCCGCGCGGGCCGGTGGTGCCGAAGAGCACGCCCTTGAGGCTGTCCATCAGGCCGCCGCCTTCCTCTGCGGGCGCCGGTGCAGCGGGGCCGCCCTTGAAGACCTGCCCCGCTTCCGCGGCCATGCCGCCGCCTGTCGGCGCCGCCGCCTTGCCGCTCAACTTTTCATAGGCGGATTCGCGGTCCAGATGCTTTTCGTAGACGCCCGCCACCAAGGAGTTGGCGATCAGCTGCTGGCGCTGCGCCGGCGTGATCGGCCCGATCTGGCTGCCCGGCGGCAGCACGAAGACGCGCTCCGTCACGCTGGGCCGGCCTTTCTCGTCGAGCAGGCTCACCAGCGCCTCGCCGACCGCCAGCTCGGTGATGGCCGTGGCGATGTCCAGCCCCGGCTTCGCCCGCATCGTGTCGGCCGCGCTCTTGACGGCTTTCTGGTCACGCGGCGTGAAGGCGCGCAGCGCATGCTGCACGCGGTTGCCGAGCTGGCCGAGCACGGCGTCGGGGATGTCGAGCGGGTTCTGCGTCACGAAGTACACGCCCACGCCCTTGGAGCGCACCAAGCGCACGACCAGTTCGATGCGCTCGACCAGCGCGTCGGGCGCATCCTTGAACAGCAGGTGGGCCTCGTCGAAGAAGAACACCAGCTTCGGCTTGTCCAGGTCGCCGACCTCGGGCAGCGTCTCGAACAGCTCGGACAGCATCCACAGCAGGAAGGTCGCGTACAGGCGCGGGGCGTTCATCAGCTTGTCGGCGGCCAGCACGTTGATGACGCCCAGGCCGGCCTCGGTCTGCATGAAGTCGGCGATGTTGAGCATGGGCTCGCCGAAGAACTTGTCGCCGCCTTGCGCCTCGATCTGCAGCAGCCCGCGCTGAATGGCGCCGACGCTGGCGGCCGACACGTTGCCGTACTGCGTGGTGAACTGACTCGCGTTGTCGCCCACATGCTGCAGCATCGCGCGCAGGTCCTTCAGGTCCAGCAGCAGCAGGCCGTTGTCGTCGGCGATCTTGAACACCATCTGCAGCACGCCGGCCTGGGTCTCGTTGAGCGC
This sequence comes from Rubrivivax sp., assembly GCA_004211235.1. Next base: position 248 of record SEEY01000396.1, on the reverse strand, counting down.
CAGCATGCGGCTCAGCAGCAGCGGGCCCATGTCGGACACGGTGGCGCGCACCGGGTGGCCCTGCTCGCCGAAGACGTCCCACAGCGTGGTGGGGCAGGCCAGCTTCTCCGGGACGTCGAGGCCGCGTTCCTTCAGCGTCGCGAGCAGCTTGTCGCTGGGGTTGCCGGGCTTGCTGATGCCGGTCAGGTCGCCCTTCACGTCGGCCATGAAAACGGGCACGCCGAGCTTGCTGAAGCTTTCCGCCAGCT
>SEEY01000395.1 GCA_004211235.1 Rubrivivax sp. | reverse complement strand
TCTTGGAGGAGAGGGGGGGATTCGAACCCCCGAGACGTTACCGTCCGCCTGATTTCGAGTCAGGTACATTCAACCACTCTGCCACCTCTCCGAATCTGGTGCGAGCTGAGCCCAGCATTATAGCCAGGCTTTTTCGGGGTCAACGCCGCAGCGTGTCGACACCGCCCAGATACGGACGCAGCGCCTCAGGCACCGTGATGCTGCCGTCGGCTTGCTGGTAGTTCTCGAGCACGGCGACCAAGGTGCGGCCGACCGCGAGACCCGAGCCGTTGAGCGTGTGCACGAACTCGTTCTTGCCCTGCGCGTTCTTGAAGCGGGCCTGCATGCGGCGGGCCTGGAAGGCGCCCATGTTCGAGCAGGAGCTGATCTCGCGGAAGGTGTTCTGCCCCGGCAGCCAGACCTCCAGGTCATACGTCTTGGTCGAGCCGAAACCCATGTCGCCGCTGCACAGCAGCACCGTGCGGTAAGGCAGGCCCAGCTTCTGCAGGACGGCTTCGGCGTGGCCGGTCATCTCCTCCAGCGCGGCCATGCTGTTGTCGGGATGCTCGATGCGCACCATCTCGACCTTGTCGAACTGGTGCTGGCGGATCAGGCCACGGGTGTCGCGGCCCGCCGAGCCGGCCTCCGAGCGGAAGCAGGGGCTGTGCGCCGTCAGCTTGATCGGCAGCTCCTCGGCCTTGAGCACGCTCTCACGCACAGTGTTGGTCAGCGAGATTTCCGACGTGGAGATCAGGTACTGCTCGACCTGCTCCGCGTCGCCGCCGCGCAGCACCCAGAACATGTCCTCCTTGAACTTGGGCAGCTGCCCGGTGCCTTCGAGGATCTCGCGGTTGACGATGTAGGGCGTGTAGCACTCGGTGTAGCCGTGCTCGGTGGTCTGCAGGTCGAGCATGAACTGCGCGAGGGCGCGGTGCAGGCGGGCGGCCGGGCCCTTGAGGAACGCGAAACGCGAGCCCGAGAGCTTGGCGCCCATTTCGAAGTCCAGGCCCAGCGGGGCGCCCAGGTCGACATGATCCTTGACGTCGAAGTCGAAGCTGCGCGGGGTTCCCCAGCGACGTACTTCCACGTTGCCCTGCTCGTCCGCACCCGCCGGCACGCTGGCATCCGGCAGATTGGGTACGCCCATCAGCATCTGGTTCAGCTCGACCTGGATGGCCTCCAGCCGGTCGGCGCCGGCCTTCAGGCCCTCGGCAATGCTGCCGACCTCGGCCATCAGCGCCGACGCGTCCTCGCCCTTGCCCTTGGCCATGCCGATCTGCTTGGACAACGCGTTGCGGCGCGCCTGCAGTTCCTCGGTGCGCACCTGCACCGAGCGGCGCTCGCCTTCGAGCGCCTTGAAGCGCTCCACGTCGAGATAGGGCTGGGGGTTCTTGCGTGCGTTCAGGCGCTCGATGACGGCGTCGAGGTCCTTGCGCAGCTGCGTGATGTCGAGCATGGGATTCAACCTTCAGGAATCTGGATACGAAAGCGGCGCCACTGCCAGGCGCCGCCGGAAGCGGGTCGCACCGGCGTCAGGATCGGGACGAACTCACCTCGGCCATGGACTTGTCGCCCAGGCCCATCGGCAGCGGGAAGCGCACATGCTCCTCCACGCCGGGCAGGCTGCGCACGGTGGTGGCGCCGAGCGCGCGCAGGCGGTCGATGACGGCCTGCACCAGCACGTCCGGTGCCGAGGCGCCGGCGGTCAGGCCGACGCGGGCACGGCCTTCGAGCCACTCGGGCTTCAGGTCCTCCGCGGCATCGACCATATAGCCCGGCGTGCCCAGGCGTTCGGCAAGCTCGCGAAGGCGGTTGCTGTTGGAACTGGTGGGGCTGCCGACGACGATGACGACATCGACCTGCGGCGCCAGCACCTTGACGGCATCCTGGCGGTTCTGCGTGGCGTAGCAGATGTCCTGCTGCTTGGGCTCTCGCACCTGCGGAAAGACGCGCTTCACCTCGGCCAGGATCGCCGCCGCGTCATCCACGCTCAGCGTCGTCTGCGTGACGACCGCGAGCCTGCTTTGGTCCTTCACCTGCACCTTGGCCACGTCCTCGACCTCTTCCACCAGGAAGATGCCGTCTGACAGCTGGCCCATCGTGCCCTCCACCTCGGGATGGCCCTTGTGGCCGATCATGATGAACTCGAAGCCTTCGCGGTGGAGCTTGGCCACCTCGACATGCACCTTGGTCACGAGCGGGCACGTCGCGTCGAACACGCTGAAGCCACGCGCCGTGGCCTCGCGGCGCACCTCCTGGCTGACGCCATGGGCGCTGAAGACGAGCGTGGCGCCGGCCGGCACCTCGGCGAGGTCCTCGATGAAGATGGCGCCGCGCGACTTGAGGTCGTTGACGACATACGTGTTGTGCACGATCTCGTGGCGCACGTAGATCGGCGCGCCGAACTTGAGCAATGCGCGCTCGACGATCTCGATGGCGCGGTCGACACCGGCGCAAAAGCCACGCGGTTCGGCCAGCAGCACTTCCTGGGGTTGCACGATGCCGCCCATCACAGCACCCCGATCACTTGGACCTCGAAGCCGACCGGCTGGCCGGCGAGCGGGTGGTTGAAATCGAACAGCAGGGCGTCCTCGCCCAGCTCGCGCACCACACCGGCATAGCCGCCCTGCCCGTCCGGGCCGGGAAACTGAACGACGTCGCCGACATGGTAGGTCTCGTCCGGATCGCCCAACTGGCGAAGCAGCGTGAGCTTCACTCGCTGCAGCAGTTCGGGGTTGCGTTCCCCGAAGGCTTCGCCGGCAGGCAGCGTGAAGCGCTCGTGCGCGCCCTCGGGCAGGCCGATCAGCCGCGCCTCGATGGCCGGGGACAGCTGGCCGGCGCCAATCGACAGCGTGGCGGGCTTGTCGTCGAAGGTGTTGACGATGTCGGCACCGTCCGGGCCCGTGAGCCGGTAATGCAAGGTCAGGAAGGAGCCGGCCTGGATGGGGTTCATTCGAAAGAGGTGGAAGCGCTTGGCTAGACTGCCGATTTTATGCCGCTGACCCACCTGCCGCCCGATGCCCGCCCGCGCGAGAAGCTGCTCGCACGCGGCCCGCAGGCGTTGGCCGATGCGGAGCTGCTGGCCCTGCTGCTGCGCACCGGCATCCAGGGCACGCCCGTGCTGCAGCTCGCGCAGCAGATCCTGGACCGCTTCGGCGGCTGGGCCGGGCTGCTGGCGGCCGACGTGCAGGCGCTCGGCAAGGTCAAGGGCCTCGGGCCGGCCAAGCGGGCGGAAATCGCCGCCGTGCTGGAGATTGCCAGGCGCTCGCTGAACCAGCGGCTGGTCGAGAAGCCGGCCATGAACGACGTGGACACGGTGAAAACCTATCTGCGGCTGGCGCTGGGTTCGCTCGGCCAGGAGGTGTTCGCGGTGCTGTTCCTGGATGCGCAGCTCAAGCTGATCGCGATGGAGACGCTGTTCCACGGCTCGCTGAGCCACACGACGGTGCACCCGCGGGAAGTGGTGAAGCGCGCGCTGGCGCTGGGGGCCGGCGCGGCCATCCTGGCCCACAACCACCCCAGCGGCGTGGCCGAGCCGTCGCGCGCCGACGAGCTGCTGACCCGCCACCTCAGCCAGGCACTGGCGCTGGTGGACGTGCGCGTCGTCGACCACTTCATCGTCGGCGCGGGCGAGGTCGTGTCGTTCGCCGAGCGGGGGCTGCTGTGACCAAGATCGCGCGCAGCCTCGCCGACCTGAAGCCGCTGGCCCGCGAGCTGGCAGCGGCGCGCCTGGCCGCCGAGGTCGAGCGCGAACGGCTGGCCGCGGCACTGCGCCTGGCCGAGCAGGAGCGCCGGGTCTTCGAGCTGAGCGTCGGCCCGGTGACGCCGCTGCGCTGCGTCGACCGCGTGCTGCACGACCTCGCACCGCCCACGCCCGAGCCCCGCCAGCGGGAGGCCGACGAGCGCGCGGTGCTGCTGCAGGCGCTGTCCGACGACATCGACGTCGACACGCTGCTGGACACCGACGAGAGCCTGAGCTTCCGCCGCGAAGGCATCAGCCTGGAGGTGGTGCGCAAGCTGCGCCGCGGCCATTGGGCATTGCAGGGGCAGCTCGACCTGCACGGCCTGCGCCGCGACGCGGCGCGCGAGGCGCTGAGCCACTTCATCCACGACAGCTCGCGGCGCGGCCTGCGCTGCGTGCGCGTCGTCCACGGCAAGGGCCACGGCTCACCGGGCCGCGAGCCGGTGCTCAAGGGCCGCGTCAGGCGCTGGCTGGTGCAGAAGCAGGAGGTGCTGGCCTTCGTGCAGGCGCGCGGCAGCGACGGCGGCGCGGGCGCCCTCATCGTGCTGCTCACGGGCAGCAGCTGACGCAACGCTGACCGGCGCGCACGGCGTCGCGCTGCGCACCACAGAGACGGGCAAAGTCACCATTGACCCGCCTCGCCCGGCCGCAGTAGCCTGGGCTCGAGCCGCCATCAGCGCGGCCGCTGGTTTCCCAACCGTTGCACCGAGAGGAGATCCCATGAACCTGCCCCACGCTTCCCACACCTTTGCCGCGCCCAAGCCCAAGAGCTATGTGGGGGTCGGCCTGGTGGTGGCC
>SEEY01000394.1 GCA_004211235.1 Rubrivivax sp. | reverse complement strand
GTTGCGGCGAGCTCGACAACCCAGCCGCGGCCGTGGTCTTCCAGGTAGGGGTGGAGCAAGGCATGGTCGAGCCGGCCCGGCGTCAGGCGGTTTTCCGTGACGAGGTAGCGCACGCGCCAGATCTCGTCAGCGTCGTCGCGGTTGGCTTGGCGCAGCAGCATGCCGTCATTGTCGCGACAGTCTGCGACGCCGCCGCGCGGGATCATGGCTGCCATGGGAAGCCTCCACCTCGTCCGCCACGGCCAGGCCAGTTTCGGCGCCGCCGACTACGACCAGCTCAGTGCCCTCGGCCATCAGCAATGCCGCCACCTCGGCGCCTACTGGCGTGAACGTGGCCAACGTTTCGATGCCGTCTTCACCGGCACGCTGAGGCGGCATGTGCAGTCGCTGGCCGGCATCGTCGAAGGGTACGGCGAGGCATTGCCCGCCGTCGCGCTGCCGGGCCTGAACGAGTACGACAGCGAGGCCGTGGTACGCGCCGTCCACCCCGAGCCGCTCGCCGTGCCGACCGACCCGGAGGCCGTCAGGCAGCACTTCCGGCTGCTGCGCCAGGGCCTGCTGGCCTGGATGCGCGGCGAGACCGCGCCGGTGGGCATGCCGGCGCATGCCGACTTTGCCGCCGGCGTGGCCGATGCGCTGGACCGCGTGCGTGCGGTGGGTGTGGGCCGGCAGGTGCTGATCGTCTCCAGCGGCGGCCCGATCGCCACGGCCATGGGCCAGGTGCTGGCCTGCCCGCCGGAAACGGTCGTGGAGCTGAACCTGCGCCTGCGCAACTCGGCGGTCACGGAGTTCGCGTTCAACCCGAAGCGCCACCACCTCGTCACCTTCAACACCGTGCCGCATCTGGACACGGCCGAAACCCGGGTGCACATCACGCACGCCTGATCTCGGGCTGCCTGGCCCCAATGGGCCATCACTCATGGCACGGGCGATGGCTCTCCTGGGCGAAGCGGCTGGAGGCGCCCGCCGACACCATGACGACTTCTCAATTCAATGGAGTTCCGTCATGTCAGCGCCGCGTTTTTCGACCTTCACCCTCACCGCCATCGTCGCCCTCGCTGCTGCACTTGCGCAGCCGGCGCAGGCGGGAACCTTCCTGTTCACCCAGGGCGGCTATGCCGAGGGCGCGACCGTGACGGGCCATTTCAGCGGCAGCGATCTCGACGGCGACGGCTGGCTCCACGGCTATGAGCTGACCGACTTCCAGCTGAGCTGGTCCGGCAACCGCGCCGTGGAGTCATTCAGCCTGGGTTTCGATGACCGTTCGGGCCTGGAATACGAGCTGTCCACCGGCTCGCTCGCCCACATGGCCGGCGTCAGCCAGAACGGCGAGGGCGTGCGCTACTTCAGCTACGACAGCATGGGCTGGCCGAGCTACCAGATCCCTGGCACCGTGACCGATGAACGTCTGGGTCTGGCATCCATGACCTGGGAGCCACTGCAAGTGACCGCTGCCGTGCCCGAGCCGCACAGCCTGGCCCTGCTGATGGGCGGCCTCGCCTTCATCGGCCTGTGGAGCCAGCGCAGGCGCGCCGCTTGAACCTTGGCCGCGCAGGGACGGCCGGACGTTGCAGGCCGGGCGCTGCGATTCAGCCGCGTGTGCGACGACGCACGGCCATCAGGCCGGCGAGCGCCAGACCGGCCAGCGCCAGCGACGCCGGTTCCGGCACGGTCGCCGCAGCGGCGCCCGGAGCCAGCGTCTGGGCGAGCAGGTCGCCCGTGCTGCGGAAGTCAGCCGGCTTGTAGCCGTTAGTGCCGACACGGCCGGAGGCTTCCTGCCAGGCGGTGAAGCTGGCCTTCAGAAGCGGCGCGGTGGCAGCGCTGATGTCGATGCCGTTGCCGAGGAGGTCGATGGTGAACAGCAGGTCGTTGGTCAGCGGCAGGTCGGGCGTGGCTTCCAGGCAGATCCCGCCCGAGTTGGCGTTGCCGTTGCAGCCATTGCCGGTCAATTCACCCGACGTATAGAGCCAGTTGACGCTGCTGCCCGGCGCCGGCGTCACGTTGACGCTCACGCCGGTCAGGCTGGCGAGGTTGCCGAGGTTCTTGAAGCCCAGATAGCCCAGGTGCGTCGCAGGCGCCCAGTTGCCGGTGGCGTCGAGCGCGTGCTCGATGCGCAGCGTGAAGGTGTTGGCGTCGACCCCGTGGTAGGTGAAATCCACACCCTGTGACGAGTGCACGAAGTCCGCCCGTGCCGAGCCGGCAAGCGCCATCAGCACGGTGGCGGCCAGCACGCCAAAGGATTTGTTCTTCATGGTTCTGTGCTTCCCTGGGGTTCAGTCGGTGACTTCAAACTAGGGGGTACTGTAGGGATGGGCCGTGCCGACACGTATCCCGCGAGGCGGGGGAGGCCCTGGCCAGAACGTGTCGAATCGCACATGGGCAGGCGGCGTTGAAAGGCTATCCAGGCACACGGAGACAATGCCGGCCTGATGTTCACGCGCCTGATCACCCCGCCCCCCGCCGCTACCGCGCCCGCCTCGGAGCGCTTCCTGCACCTTGTCCGTCTGGCGCTGGCCAGTGGCCAGTTCGGCAAGCTGCTCCTGTCCGGTCCTGTGGCGGTTGATGGCGACGACGAGGCCATCGAGCGGCTCACCGTGCGCCAGGTCGAGCTGCGGGGTGAGCCCTCGCTGAGCTTCTTGTGGCGTCACCGAACCAAGGATGTCACCAAGAACCACGCACGGGAGGCCGGTCTGGCCGAGATCGCCACCTTGCTGGGGGCGCGCTTTCGCAATGCCCATCTGCACAGCACGACCGAGGAAGTGCAGTTCGCCGTCAGCCGCAAGGGTCGTGAGACGCTGCGGGTGACGCGCGTCGATGGGGCGGCAGAAGCGCCAGCCCCCGCCCCGCATGACAAGGCCAAGCAGCGGCCACTGGAGATGGCTCACCCGGTCTGGTCGGCGCTGGGCCTGACGCATCTCGTCAAGGGCGAGCCGGCCCTCGTGCCGGCCATGGCGCGCAAGTGGAAGCAGATCAACCGCTTCGTCGAGATCCTGTCCTCCGCCGTCGACGAGGCCGGCCTGGCCGGCCAGGCGCCGGTCCGTGTGGCCGACTTCGGCTCCGGCAAGGGCTACCTGACCTTTGCCGTGCACGACTGGCTTCAGGCCCAGGGCCTGCAGCCCCGCGTGACCGGCATCGAGCTGCGCGATGACATGGTGAAGCTCTGCAATGCCGTCATTGCCGGCGAGCAGATCAGCGGCATCCGCTTTGACCAGGGCGACGTGCGCACCCAGCCCGTGCAGCCGCTGGACGTGATGATCGCGCTGCATGCCTGCGACATCGCGACCGACCATGCGCTGCATGTCGGCCTTCAGTCCGGCGCCAAGGTCATCATGAGCTCGCCCTGCTGCCACAAGGAACTGCGCCCGCAGATGACGCTGCCCGCGGTGCTGCGGCCCATGCTCCAGCATGGCATCCACCTCGGCCAGGAAGCCGAAATGGTGACCGACTCGCTGCGCGCGCTGCTGCTGGAGAGCCAGGGCTACCGCACCCAGGTGTTCGAGTTCATTGCGCTGGAGCACACCAGCAAGAACAAGATGATCCTGGCCGTCAAGGCGCAGGGCCTGGCCGCCGAAGCGCTGGCCGCCCGCCGCCCGGAACTGCTCGCGCAGATTGCCGAGATCAAGCGCTTCTTCGGGCTGCGGGAGCAGCGGCTGGAGCAGTTGCTCGCGGCGGCCTGAGGCGCCGCCCGGCCGGCGTCAGCACGGCGTCGTCGATCCGCTGGGTACCGAAGTTCATGAAGCGTCCGCCTGCGTCATGGCCAAGGCATCCAGCGGCGAGCGCACCGCGCCGCCGCCGAGCTTGAGCACATGGGTGTAGATCATCGTCGTGGCCACGTCTGAATGCCCGAGGAGCTCCTGCACCGTCCGGATGTCGCTGCCAGCCTGCAGAAGGTGGGTGGCGAAGCAATGCCGCAGCGTGTGCGGCGTGGCGTGTTTGGCGATGCCCGCCGCCTGCACGGCGCGCTTGAAGGCGCGCTGGAAGGTCTGGTCGTACAGGTGATGGCGGCGCACCACGCCGCTGCGCGGGTCGGTGGAATGGTGGTCTTGCGGGAAGACCCAGAACCAGGGCCAGCTCGCCCCCATGCGTGGGTACTTGCGCTCCAGCGCGTGCGGCATCTCGACACCGGCCGTGCAGGCCTCGACGTCCGCCGCCCAGATCACGCGGGCCGTCCCCAACTGAGTACGCAGGGCTGCCGTCAGGGATTGGGGCAGCATCACGACCCGGTCCTTGGCGCCCTTGCCTTCGCGCACGATCAGCGCGCGCTGTCCGAAGTCGACGTCCTTGACGCGCAGCTGCAGCGCCTCGGCAATGCGCAGGCCAGTGCCGTAGAGCAGTTGCGCGAGCAGCAGGTGCTCGCCCTGCATGCCTTGCAGCACGCGGCCTACTTCCTCAACGGTCATCACCACCGGCAAGCGTCGGTGGCGTTGCGGATGCCCGATCTCCTTCAGCCAGGGCAGGTCATGCTGAAGCACCTTGGCGTAGAAGAACAGCAAGGCCGACAGGGCCTGGCTGTGCGTTGACGGTG
>SEEY01000393.1 GCA_004211235.1 Rubrivivax sp. | reverse complement strand
CGCGTGCTGACCCCCGCGGCGGCCAAACGCGCCGGTGGCCTCTACAGCGACACCGAATTCGACCTGACCCGCCTGCGCGCATTGCGCTCCCGCATGGCCGAGATCGGCCGATGCTGCGTGCATCCCGACTACCGCAGCGGCGGCGCCATCGTCGCGCTGTGGGGCGCCCTGGCCGACTTCATGGCGCGCAACGGGCTGGATACCGTCATCGGTTGCGCCAGCGTCAGCATGCGCGACGGCGGCCACTTCGCGGCGAGTTTGTGGCGCCAGATCGCCAGCACCCATTTCGCGCCCATCGATTGCCAGGTACGCCCGCGGCTGCCGCTACCGATCGCTCATCTGCGCCAGGACCTCGTCGTCGAGCCGCCCGCGCTGATCCGCGGGTATCTGCGCTGCGGTGCACAACTGATGGGCGAACCGGCCTGGGATCCCGACTTCAACACGGCAGACCTGCCGCTGCTGCTGCGCACGTCGGACCTGCCGGCGCGCTTCAGGCGGCTCGCCGCCTGACACCCTTCATTGGCCTTCGCCGAACTTGTCGTTGACGAGGGCGGTGATCTGGTCCTGAGCGGCCTGCTCGTCTTCCCCGTCCGTCTCCAGCTCGACTGCCGCGCCCATGCCGGCGGCCAGCATCATGACGCCCATGATGCTCTTGGCGTTCACACGTCGGCCATTGCGGCTCATGTGCACATCGCACTTGAAGCTGCCGGCCAGCTTGGTCAGCTTGGCCGAGGCGCGTGCGTGGAGACCCAGCTTGTTGCTGATGGTGAGGGTGGAGGTGATCATTCGTCGGGAGGCAAAGGGGGCGTGGCGACGATGCCGGTGACCGCGCCCTGCATGGCGCGGCGGGCCAGCTCGGTCAGAGGCTTCTGGCTGGCGTAGCAGAGCGTGCGCCAGAGCATGGGCACGCTGACACCGGTGAGCACCTGCACCTGTTCCCCGGCCAGGCGCTCGGCGCCATTGCTGGGCGTGGCGCCGAACACATCCGTCAGCACCAGCCACTCGGGCTGGCCGGAAGCAGCGATCAGCGCGCGCGCCGCAGACTCGACATCGTCGGCGCACTGGCCGGGATGCACGTCCAGCACGGTCAGCGTCGGCGCGCAGTCGGGAAAGGTGTGCTCGGCCACCTGCCGCAGCGCAGAGGCGAGCGGCGCGTGGGCGATCACGAGCAGGTTGGGCATGGCGGGATGTTAGCGGGCCGCCCCGACGCGCAAGCTGGACGCAAAGGTCTCCCATGCTGCCGCGTCGTCCTTGGGCGCGGTCATCAGGGCCTGGAAGACCCGCCCGCCATGCGCGAAGACCGCCACACGGGCGATGCCACCGCTTCCGGCGAGCAGATGCTGGCCGGCTTCCGGCAGCGGCGTCATGCCCGGCACCTGCAGCGGCTGCATCGGTGACAGCGGTCGGCCCAGCTTTTCGGCCAGGGCCTGCGGCATGGCCTTCAACGCAGCGCCAACCCGCGTCGGGTCCGGCGTGTCGGCCCAGGAGAGCGCAAACCGCCGCCCGGCCGCCTCGCACTGCGCCAGACCCATGCTGCCACGCTGGTCGACCTCCGGCTTGCAGGGGAACAGCGCCGCTGCGCCAGCACCCTCGGGGCGTACCTCGCGCCAGTTCAGCGCCGGCTGGCATGCCGAAAGCAAGGTCAACCCTAGGGCAAGTCCGGCAAAGAGGCAGCGATGCATGGGCGAATTATCGGCAGCCCTCGCACGACAATTCCGCAATGCAAGATTTGCCCTCCCCTCAAGCGCTGACGGGCGTGCGCGTGCTGGACTTGTCCCGCGTGCTGGCCGGCCCCTGGTGCACGCAGACGTTGGCCGACCTGGGCGCCGACGTCATCAAGATCGAAAAGCCGGGCAGTGGTGACGACACCCGTGCCTGGGGCCCACCCTATCTGAAGGATGCCGACGGCCACGACACCTCCGAGGCGGCCTACTTCCTCGGCGCCAACCGCAACAAGCGTTCGCTGGCCGTCGACCTCGCCAGGCCCGAGGGCCAGGCCATCGTCCGGAGGCTCGCCGGCCAGGTCGACGTGCTGGTCGAAAACTTCAAGGTCGGCGACCTCGCCCGCTACGGACTGGACGCACAGCGCCTGCTGGCCGAACACCCGGGCCTTGTCATCTGTTCGGTCACCGGATTCGGTCAGACCGGCCCCTACGCCGAGCGCGCCGGCTACGACTACGCCGTCCAGGGCATGGGCGGGCTGATGAGCGTCACCGGCGAACGCGACGACCTTCCCGGCGGCGGGCCGCAGAAGGTCGGCGTGGCCGTGGCCGACCTGTTCACGGGCATGTACGCCACCGTCGCCATCCTTGCGGCGCTGCGCCACCGCGATGCAACCGGCCAGGGCCAGCTCATCGACATGGCGCTGTTCGACACCCAGCTCGCCATGCTGGCGAACCTGGGCAGCAACTACCTGTGCAGCGGCCAGGCGCCGGGCCGCATGGGCAATGCGCACCAGAACATCGTGCCCTATCAGGTGTTCGAAGCGAGCGACGGGCACCTTATCGTTGCGGTCGGCAACGACCGCCAGTTCGCCAAGTTCTGCGACATCGCCGGTCAACCGGCCTGGGCGGCGGACCCGCGATTCGCGACGAACGCCGGCCGCGTGCGCCACCGCGCCGTGCTCGTGCCGCTGCTGGAAGCCGTCATGCGCCAGCGACCGCGCGCAGACTGGCTCGCGGCCCTGGAGGCGGCCAAGGTGCCTTGTGGATCGATCAACTCCATCGGCGAGGCGCTGGCGGACCCGCAGGCGCAGGCGCGCGGCGCCGTCGTCGGCATGGCCCACCCGCTGACACCGGATTTACGCCTGGTCGCCAGTCCGATGAAGCTTTCCGCCACGCCCGTGCAGTACCGTCAGGCACCGCCCTTGCTGGGCCAGCACAGCCGCGAACTGCTGCTGGAAGCGGGCTTCGACGCTGCTGAAATCGACGCCTGGATGGCTGCCGGCGCCGTCGCCTGACGCAAAACCGCGTCCCATTGCGGGCAAACCCACCCCCAATCCAAGGGTTTCCACCTGGGTAAGGGATGGAGAGTGTGTCCAGCTGTGTCCAGCATGCGTTTCCACGCGGCGTGCCAACAACCTAGAACCATTCGCCGCGGCTTCTGCACCCTGGGGTCATGTCCACACCGCCTTCCTCTGCGCCCGTCAGCGCTGCCAACGATGTCATGCCTGAGCCGACTGCGGTGCAGTGGGCGGACATCGTCCAGCAATTGGGCGCGGAGATCGCCGGCCCGCTGAGCGCGGCGCTGGAGCAGATCCAGACGCTGGCCACCACCGGCCAGATCGACCGTCGCGGTCTGCGCCTGCTGCGCCGCAGTGTGGACGACGCCCGCACCGCCGGCATGCTGGGCCAGCAGCTCTCCCGGCTGGCCTCCGGCAGGCTGCAGCTCAACCGGGAGCGCCAGCACCTGACGCAGATGCTGCGCAGCGTCCTGGCCCAGCGCAGCCGCGAAACGCAGGCGCGCGGCGTGCAGGTGCGCCAGTCGCTCAAGGCCGTTGAGATCTGGGCCGACGGCGCGCTGCTGTTCGCGCTGCTGAACGCGCTGATGGACTGGGCGCTCGCCAACACGCATTCCTCCGTCGACCTGCGGCTGGACCTGACGCCGTGGCCGGTAAAAGCGCGGCTGAGCTGCCGCTTCGCCCATCGCTCGCTGGAGCTGCTCGGCGGCGATGCCGAACCCACTGCGCACACCGCCGGCCTGGATTCACTCGCCTGGCGGCTGCTGGAACAGACCGCCATCACCTTGGGCGTGCTGCCGCTGCGCGAGCAGGAAGCCGGCATCACGCTGCTGACGCTGGAGTTCAACCAGCTGGCGCCGGACGAAGCGCCGCCGCCTGACAGCACGCACGCGCGGCTGGAGGCGGAGGCCGAGCGCATGGGCGGCAATTCCCGGCCGCTCGCCGGCTGCCAGCTGCTTATCCTGGCGGCCAACCGCGACCTGCGCGCCGAAGCCCAGGCCGCCGTGCGCAGCATGGGCATGCTGGTGGATGTGGTGGGCAACGTGGCCGAGGCCGAGCAGTTCTGCAGCGAGGGCCTGCCGCATGTGCTGCTGTTCGACGCAGCGCTGATGAACGACGCGCTGCTGACGCTGATCGCCGACATCAGCCGCGACGCGCCGGACTTCGCCTTCGTCGAGATGTTCGACGGCGAGCACCGCACCCAGCTCTCGACGGCCACGAATGATGGCGTCGCCCGCATCTCGCGCCGCCACCTGCCCGATGCGCTGCCGTCGCTGCTGATGTTCGAGCTGTCGCGTCGGAATTAGCAGCCCGCCGCACGGCGCAAACGGGCCCTGCCTAGAATCTCCGTCATGCTTGCTCGCCGGACCGTCGCCCTGTTTGCCCTCTGCGCTGCCCTCGCCGGCTGCGCCAAGGAGACGGCGCCCGCCGTCGACTACGTGCTGCTGAACGGCCAGAAGGCCAGCTCGCAGCAATGGGCCGGCAAGGTCATGCTGGTGAACTTCTGGGCCACGAGCTGCGCGACCTGCGTCAAGGAGATGCCGCAGATCGTCGCCACCCATGGCAAGTTC
>SEEY01000392.1 GCA_004211235.1 Rubrivivax sp. | reverse complement strand
GTCTGGAGGAAGATGATGACGACGAGCACCACCAGCGCCACGGCCTCGAACAGCGTGCTGACGACCTTCTCGATGGAGGTCTGCACGAAGCGCGTCGGGTCGTAAACGATGGCGTAGTCGACGCCGGCGGGGAAGCTGGGCTTGAGCCGCTCCATTGTTGCGCGCACGTTGTCGGAAATGGCCAGCGCGTTGGAGCCGGGCGCCTGGAAGATGGCGACGGCGGCGGCTTCCTTGTTGTTCAGCAGGCTGCGCAGCGCAAAGGTGTTGCCGCTGATCTCCACGCGGGCCACGTCCTTCACGCGCACCATCGCGCCGGTGCGCGGCTCGCTGCGGACGATGATGTTGCCGAACTCCTCCTCGCTGGCCAGGCGCCCCTGGGCGTTGATGGAGAGCTGGAAGTCGGTGCCCTTGGGCGACGGCGACGAGCCGACCACGCCGGCCGCGACCTGGGTGTTCTGCTCGCGGATGGCGCCGACGACATCGGCGGCCGTCAGGTTCCGGCCGGCCAGCTTCTGCGGGTCCAGCCAGATGCGCATCGCGTAGTCGCCCGCGCCGAAGGCCAGCACCGAGCCCATGCCCGGCACGCGCAGCAGGTCGTCACGCACGTTGAGCGTGCCGTAGTTGCGCAGGTAGAGGGCGTCACGCGAATTGTCCGGGCTGACCAGGTGGACCACCATGGTCAGGTTGGACGCGGCCTTCTCGGTCGTCACACCGATGGTGCGGACGATTTCGGGCAGGCGCGGCAGCGCGCGGTTGATGCGGTTCTGCACCGCCGTCTCGGCGGCCTCGGGATGGGTGCCGATCTTGAACGTGACGGTCAGCGTCATGCCGCCGTCGCCGGTGGCCTGGCTCTCGAAATACAGCACGTTCTCGAGGCCGTTGATCTGCTCCTCGAGCGGCGTGGCCACGGTCTCGGCGATGACGCGCGGATTGGCGCCGGGGTACTGGGCACGCACGACGACCTGCGGCGGCGCGACCTCCGGGTATTCCGAGATCGGCAGCAGCGGGATGGCCAGCGCGCCGAGCAGGAAGATGAACAGCGACAACACGGTCGCGAAGCGCGGCCGGTCGATGAAGAAGCGTGAGATGTCCATGGAGCGTCCGCCTTGGCTTACTTGGAGGCGGCGGAAGCCGGAGCAGCAGCGGGCGCCGGTGCGGCACCGGGAGGCCCGGCCGGGGCAGCGGGAATCGGCATGCCCTTGTCGTCGACCTTCAGCACCTGCGGCGTGACCGGCGCGCCGGGGAAGGCCCGCAGCAGGCCGTCGACGACGACGAGTTCACCGGCCTTGACGCCCTCGACGACGCGCATGCCGTCGAGCTGCGCGCCCGGCTTGACCGGCCGCGGCTGCACGATGTTGTTGGCACCGACGACGAGGACGAGCTTCTGCGTCTGGTCGGTCGTGATGGCGCGCTCGGGCACGACGACGCCGGTGTAGCTGGCGGTGCCGCCGAGCTTGACGCGGGCATACAGGCCGGGCGTGAACAGCCCGGCCTTGTTGTCGAACACTGCGCGGGCGCGGATGGACGCCGTCGCCGGGTTCAGGCGGTTGTCGACGAAGTCCAGCTTGCCGCTGTGCGGGTAGCCCTGCTCGTTGGACAGGCCCATCTGCACCAGCACATCCGCCGGCTTGGCGGCACGCATGTACTTCAGGTACGCGGCCTCGCTGGCGTCGAAATAGGCATGGACGCGGTCGCTGGAGACCAGCGTCGTCAGCACGGCATCACCGACGCCGACCAGGTTGCCCGGCGTGACGTTGGCGCGCGAGGTGCGGCCGCTGACGGGCGCCGTGATGTTGGCGTATTCGATGTTGAGCCGGGCCTGCACCAGGGCGGCCTCGGCGCCCTTCTGGTTGGCCTCGGCGCTGCGCAGCGCGGAGCGGAGCTGGTCGATTTCCTGCTGGCTGACCGCATTGACGCTGACCAGCTTCTCGGAGCGCGCCAGGTCGGTGCGGGCCAGATCGGCCTGCGTCTTTGCGGCGGCGATTTGCGCCTCGACACGTGCCACTTCGGCGCGGAAGGCACGGGTGTCGATGGTGAACAGCGGGTCGCCCTTTTTGACGAATTGACCCTCCTTGAAGCGCACGGCCTCGACGGTGCCGGCGACGCGCGAGCGCACCTCGACGGTGTCCGGCGCCTCCAGGCGGGCAGTGAACTCGTCAAATTCCTGGATCTGGCGCTGGGTGGCCGGCGCCACCGACACCGGTGGCGGGCCGCCATGGGCACCGGCGCCGCCGGCGCCGTCCGGCTTCTGCCCGCAGGCGGCCAGAAGCAGGACAAATAGGGGGGTCAGCGCCAGCGCCAGGTTGTTCTTCGTCATGAGGGCTCCGAATTCAAGCGGGCGACTGTAAGCACAACTCCGTAACACTGTTACCCCACGTGGCGAAAGACCGTCCAGGCTGCTGACATGACTTGTCAACAGCCGGGAACCGTGAACAAAAAAGCCGCCGGGCACACGGCGCGGCGGCTTGGGGCAGTTACGGCGGAGTTTCAGTGGACGCCGTGCATCCATTTCTTCATCAGCGGCGTCAGCGCCATCAGCACGAGGCCGGCGGCGATGGGAATGACGGTGAAGATCAGGAAGAAGCTCGACATCGAATAGGTCGACGAGATCTCGTCGATGTAGCCGCCGGTTCGGCCGGCGATCCAGTTGGCGAGCGCCGAGTTCAGGAACCACACGCCAAACATCAGGCCAAGGAGGCGGACCGGCGCCAGCTTGGAGATATACGACAGGCCGACCGGCGACAGGCACAGCTCGCCCATGGTGTGGAACAGGTAGGCCAGCGTCAGGAAGATCATGCTGACCTGTGCCGTCTTGGCACCCTGCGGGATGCCGGCCGAGCCATAGGACAGCACGGCGAAACCCAGGCCGAGCAGCACGAGGCCGACGCCGAACTTGACGGGGCCGGAGGGGTTCCATTTGTCCTCCCACATCTTCGAGAACATCGGCGCCAGCACGACGATGAAGAAGCTGTTCAGCACGCCGAACCAGGTGGCGGGCACTTCGCTCTGCTCCATCGCGAACTCGCGACCGAGCATCCACAGGCACAGCGCCCAGATGATGGCGAACGCGACAGCCAGCGACACATTGGCCAGCGCGTACTTGCCACCGGTGGAGCGGTACAGCTTGAACAGCAGCCAGGACAGGATGGCCGCCGGCACCAGCGTCATTGCGGTGTTGACCAGCTTGAAGACGAAGCCGCTGGTGCCCACCAGCGTGCGGTCGGTGTAGTCGGCCGCGAAGATCGTCATCGAGCCACCCGCCTGCTCGAAGGCGAACCAGAAGAAGATCGTGAAGAACGAGAACACGAAGATGGCCTTCAGGCGGTCGGCCACGACATGCTTGGGCGTCGTGTCCGCGGCTTCGCGCACGACCCGGGCGGCAGCGTCGATCTTCTCGCCGACCGCACCGAACAGGCCCTGGCTGAGCCAGAACTGGATGGCGCCCAGGACCATGAACAGGCCGGCCAGGCCGAAGCCCAGGTTCCAGGACACCTTCTCGCCGATGTAGCCGCACAGCGAGATGCCGAAGAAGGCTCCCGCGTTCACGCCCATGTAGAACAGGGTGTAGCCGCCGTCACGCTGGCCTTCGTTGTCCTTGCCGTAGAGCTGGCCGACGATGGCGGAGATGTTGGGCTTGAACAGGCCCGTGCCGATGACCACCAGGCCGAGGCCGACGTAGAAGCTGGTCACCGTATCCAGGAACAGCGACACATGGCCGGCGGCGATGATGAAGCCGCCGAGCAGCACCGAGCGCCGCGTGCCCAGCATCCGGTCGGCGATGTAGCCGCCCAGGATGGGCGTCAGGTAGACGAGGCCGGTGTACCAGCCGTAGAGGTTGGTGGCCTCGGCGCGCGTCCAGCCCCAGCCGCCCTTGCTGGCTTCCGTCACCAGGAACAGCACGAGCAACGCCCGCATGCCGTAGTAGGAGAAGCGCTCCCACATCTCGGTGAAGAAGAGGACGAAAAGCTGGTTGGGCTGGCCGAGGATGGCCGAGCCGGCCGTCGGGCCGGTCGCGGCCGGATCGGCCGCGGTAGAGGGGGTAGTCACGTGTCGTGTTCCAGGTGGACCCGATAGGGCGGGCGAAGCGGGCGGTAACCCGCGGCACAGGACGGGAATTGTCCTGCCCTGGAACGCAGTTTTCGGGCCAGCCGACCTTCGGGATTGCCCTGGGGCGGAGCCCGCAGTGACTCAGGGCGCGGCAGCCGCGCGGGAGTTGCCAGTGGACCCGGCCACCGCCGGCGCATGAGGTTGCGGCCCGGCACGGCTTCGAAGCGGCCGGCCGGCGTCACGCGTTCGGTCGCGCCGAGCGCACTCGGCAGCTTGCCGCGGGCGCTTGCCGGCTCGGCGTCGCCGGGCGTGAGGCCGAGCAACGCTGCCGTACGGCCGATGAGGTGACCATCGGCGGCGTAGATCGACAGCGTCGCGCGGCGCTTGTCGACGATGGCGAAGGGCCGGGTGTCCCGGGCGTCATGCGCCACCGGCCGTGCAGCCACTTCGGCCGCGGCGGGCGCCATTGAAATGACGCTCCAGGTTGTAACGATGCCGATGATGCCGGTCTTGAACCGGCCTGCCCAACTGCTGCCCACGTGCTGCCCTGCTGTTCATGGGCGGCGCAACCACGCGTCCGCCCGATGAGCAGTTTAGGAAAGCAGAACTTCGGCGCGAAGCCGAGGACTTCACGGTTTTGCGTTGTTACTTTTTAGAGTAGACGCTTGCGCAAGAAGTTGCGGCGTTGCCGCAGCGGGGAAGAACGCCACGAGCGACTGCTTCTCCGGCAGCACATAGACGATGCCGCGCTTCTGGCCGATATTGGGCCAGACGGTCTCGTCGAAGAAGGCGACCGGCACGTTGATGCAGCCCCAGCTGATGCGGTTGTCCGCCGCGGTCGGCGTGGCCAGACGCTCCAGGCGGCGCTCCTTGGGATTGGTGGCGCGCACGCGGTGCATGGAGACGGCCGCGTCATAGTCGACCCAGACCACGTCGTGCCCCAGCGAGTTGCGCCCCGGCTCGGACTGGAAGCGCCCCGCCGGCGTGGTGCGCTCGTGGGGCTTGATGTCCGCGATCGCCTTGTTGCCGATGCCTTCGACGGTCTGGTCACCGGCAGCGTAGCCCAGCAGCACCGGGCTGGCACCCAGGAGGCGGCCACTCGCCGCGAAGACGTAGACCTTGGCGCGGCGCTTGTCGACGATGGCGAACGGACGATCGCCGTTGTCGGCTTCCCGCACGGCCCAGGTGGCCACGCCGGTCACGTCGGCCGGAGCACGCTCGCTGCCCAGATCGAGACGACGTTCGATGAGGGGCGCGGGTGTGGGCGCGGAGGCGCTGGCGACCGGTCGAGGCGCGGCAGGAGGCGTCACCGTGACGCGCCTGGCAGCGCCGCCGAAGAAGAAATAGAGCACGGCCAAGGCGATGGCGGCAAACAGCGCGCCCTGGCCCAGGCCGTTGAGGATGTCGCGCCGCGCGGTGGCGGCGTCGACCTTGGAGCGCTTTTCAGCCGACATGGTCAATCAAAAGGCGCCCTGCAGCTGCGGTTCACTCAGTTACGGTCGGCGCGAGGAGCCGGCTCGTAGCTCGACGTGGTGCTGCTGTTGTCATACGACGAAGTGCCCGTCGTGCCAGAGGTGCTCGACGTCGCACTGTTGTCGGACATGCCGCTGGTGCTGGTGCTGTTGCTGGTGTTCGCGCTGGCACCGGCGGTGTTGTTCACCGGCGCCTGCGAGTTGGCGTCGTTCGACAGCGGAGCGGGGCTGGTGCTGTCCACCGGCGGCGGCGTCGTGGTGGCGCTTTGCTGCGGCATGGCCGTCGTGTTGGTCATCGGTGCTGCATTGGGATCAGCGGGCGTCTGCTCGCTGGGCAGCGCACCGGCCGGCGCGGTCGAGTTGGTGGACTGTTGCTGGTCCTCGGTCTGCGCCCAGGCCAGGCCGATGCCGGTGACGAGCACGGCGGCAGTGAGTGCGGAAGTGACGGACTTGATCTTGGACATGGTGGACTCCTTTAGTCAGTGCGGTGGCCGACAAAGCCGCCGGCCGGCGGGTGCCGGGCATTTCCACCGCGGCTGAGTCCACTCTAAGACTGGCCGTTAGGTCCTGGCGTCGGCCCCTGGCACAGCGTCCTGTAGGCCGCGCCTGACAGCCGTAGCGACTGCTTACCGCAGCCGCTGAAGAGCGCGGGAACCGAGGCGTTTGGTTACCAGCACGCCCCAGCGCGGGGCGTCAAAGCTGGAAGTCGTAGTCGATCGTCAACGGCGCGTGGTCGCTGAAATGCTGGCCGGTGTAAATGGACTCGGCCCTTGCGAGGGCAGCGACGCCGGGGGTGGCCAAGTGATAGTCGAGCCGCCAGCCGACGTTGTTGGCGCGCGCTGCGCCGCGGGCGCTCCACCAGGTGTACTGCTCGGCCCTGTCGTTCAGCGTGCGGAACACGTCGACGAGACCGCCGCCGTCCGTCGCGTGGAAAAGCCGCGTCAGCCAGGCGCGCTCCTCGGGCAGGAAACCGCTGTTCTTCTGGTTGCCGCGCCAGTTCTTCAGGTCGATCTCCTTGTGGGCGATGTTCACGTCGGCCACCAGGATGAATTCACGCTCCGCCTTCAGCGCCGCCAGGTGGGGGTAGAGCGCCGCCAGGAACCGGTACTTGACGGCCTGCCGCTCCTCGCCGCTGGTGCCGCTCGGAAAGTACACGCTGATCAGGCTGAGCTTGCGGCCCGGCTTGTCAAAGCGCTTCTCCACGTAGCGGCCTTCGCTGTCGAACTCCGCAATCCCCAGGCCGGTGACGAGGTCGCTCGGCTCTTCCTTCGTGTAGAGGCCGACGCCCGAATAGCCCTTCTTCTCGGCGTAGTGGAAGTGGCCCTCCAGCTTGTCGCAGCTGCGGAACTTCGTCTCCACCACGTCGGCCTGCGCCTTGAGCTCCTGCACGCCGACGGCGTCGGCCTGCTGCTGGTCGAGCCACTCGAAGAAGCCCTTGCTGGCGGCGGAACGAACGCCGTTGAGATTGGCGGTGATGAAGCGCATCGGAGGGGAGCTGATGGAGGTCGTTCGTCAGTATCGCAGTGCAGCAAAAGCACAACAGCTGCCGCCGCCGTCATCACGAAACGGTCATCGGATCTTTACTATCCCGTAGCAATCCAGAGGCACCACAAGTGCCCGACCTTCCTCCCACCCCCGCCCCGCTACCC
>SEEY01000391.1 GCA_004211235.1 Rubrivivax sp. | reverse complement strand
GAGCGGAGCGTCACGGCGTGGCCGTCGACCAGGAATCTCTGGCCGCCATGCGCCCGAGTCTGGGCGAGCTGACCGGCCTGGCGAGTTGGCAGGCCCATGTCGGCCAGAGATTCCTGGTCGACGGCCACGCCGTGACGCTCCGCTCGGTCGACAGGGTCGCCAGCCTTCAACCGGGCGAACAGTTCAGCCTGGGCTTCGAGGGGCGTCTGCCCGAGGCGCTGGGCGACGGGCTGCACCTGCTGGCGCCGGCCGATGGCGGCGGGCCGCTAACGCTGTATCTGGCCAGGACGACACACGGGCTGCGCGCCGACTTCTGCCGCCTGCAAGGCTGACAAAGTTCTCACGCGACCGGGCGGTTTATCGCCGGGCGTGCCCGGGGTGGCCGGCAAAATCCGCGTCGCGCAAACGCTGCTGTTGCGCTGCCCGATGTGAGCTGAGCGATCCCGTGAAATTCCTTGTCGTCGACCCGCTGGCCGGGGTTCAGATCTTCGTGCGCCAGTTATTGCAGAGCCATGGCATGGCGGCCGAAAACATCATCTGCTGCGCCAACACCGATGCCGCACTGGCCCAGGGCCTGTCCTTCAAGCCGGGCTTCCTGATCACCGACTGGTTCCCCAGGGCGGCGCTGACCGGCCCGCTGCTGTACCAGCGCCTTCGCGAGACCCAGCCTGGCCTGCAGCTGGCGCTGCTCAGCTTCGACGTGACGGCCGAGCACGAGTTCGAGGCGGAGGCGCACGGCGCCCGCTTCCTGCTGAAGAAGCCCTTCACCGCGGAGCAGCTCAAGGCCCAGATGGCTCGCGTGCTGGACCCACAACCCAAGGCGGCTCCCGCTGCCCTGACCCAGCCCATGCAGTCCATGCGGCCCGTGCGGCCCCTGCTGTCGCCCATCCCGCCGTTGCCCGTCATCAAGCCCGGCGACCGCGTGCGCTTCCAGGGCGGCATCCACATCGCGCAACACGTGGTGCACCGCCAAGGCGAGACGGTCGTGCAGCTCAAGGGTCAGGCGGCCTTGATCCCGATGGACCAGGTGCAGCGGGTCTGACAGCAAAGTCCGCGCTTCGCGCGGCCGTCAAAGCACGGCGACGAGAACCATCAGCACGGGGTAAGGCAGCGCCACCGTCGGACGCAGCGCGCTCCTCAGGTATTGCGCCGCCAGGGCGGCACCCCGTGGACGGCTCGCGAGCCAGTCGCTGTGCAGCTGCATCGCCGGCGCCGGCTGATCGGCCCTCAAGGCCGGCTCGATCACCAACAGCCGGTCGCCAAGCCGGCCCTGGAAGGTCTTGAGCACCGCCTCCTGCAGCCACAGCATGGCCACCAGCGCCAAGGCCAGCGTGTTGTCGGCCACCAGCACCGTCGCCGCGAAAGCCGCCAGCTTCACGCCCAGGGCAAGCGCCTCGTAGCGTTCGCTCTGAGCCTGCAGTGCCAGCCATTCGTGGTGCAGGGCGTTCATGGCGCACCCTGCGCGCAGGGCGCTGTCCCGCCCGGGGGAAGCCTGCGTGCCTTCGGGCGCTGCGGCATTCACTTCGCTTCCAGCACTTCCCAGCGCTCCATCAGCTTGAGCATCTCGGCGTCGATGGCGGCCGCGCGGTCGGTCACCTCGGCGATGCGGGCGGCGCCCTGGGCGTACAGCTCGCTGCCGGCGATCAGCGCGTTCAGCTGCTTCTGCTCCGCCTCCAAAGCGGCGATCTGCTTGGGCAACTCGTCCAGCTCGCGCTGCTCCTTGTAGCTGAGCTTGCGCTTGTTCGCGACGACGGGCGCCGGCTCAGGCGCTGGTGGCGGCGCAGCAACCGCCGGCGCAGGCGCGGCCTTGGCCTGCAAGGCCGCGGCGCGCTTGGACTGCGTCAGCCAGTCCTGCACGCTGCCCTCGTACTCGCGCCAGCGCGCCTCGCCCTCGTAGACGATGGTCGACGTGACGACGTTGTCCAGGAAGCGCCGGTCATGGCTGACGAGGAAGACCGTGCCGTCGTACTCGGCCAGCAGTTCCTCCAGCAGCTCCAGCGTCTCGATGTCGAGGTCGTTGGTCGGTTCGTCCAGCACCAGCACATTCGCCGGCCGCGCGAACAGGCGGGCCAGCAGCAGGCGGTTGCGCTCGCCGCCGCTCAAGGTGCGCACCGGTGAATTCGCGCGCGCCGGCGAGAACAGGAAGTCGCCGAGGTAGCTCTTGACGTGCTTCTTCTGCGAGCCGATCTCGATCCACTCCGAGCCCGGGCTGATGGTGTCGGCCAGCGTCGCGTCGAGATTCAACGTGTCGCGCATCTGGTCGAAGTAGGCAACCGTCATCTTGGAGCCCAGGCGCACGCTGCCGCTGTCCGGCGGCAGCTCGCCGAGGATCATCTTCAGCAGCGTCGTCTTGCCGGCGCCGTTGGGGCCGATCAGGCCGACCTTGTCGCCGCGCAGGATGGTGGACGTGAAGCCGCGCACGATCGGGCGGTCGCCATAGCTCTTGGACACGTCCTCCAGCTCTGCGACGATCTTGCCGCTGGCGCCGCCGGTGTCGATGTCCAGCCTGACCTTGCCCTGCACGTCGCGCCGCGCGGCGTGGGCCTGGCGCATCACTTCCAGGCGCTGGATGCGCGCGACGGAGCGCGTGCGGCGGGCCTCGACGCCCTTGCGGATCCAGACCTCCTCCTGCGCCAGCAGCTTGTCGAAGCGCGCGTTGAACAGCGCCTCGTTCTCCAGCTCGTAGGCCTTGGCGGCCTGGAATGCGGCGTAGTTGCCGGGGTAGCCGCGAAGCTGGCCCCGGTCCAGCTCGACGATGCGGTTGGCCACGTTGTCCAGAAACGCCCGGTCGTGGGTGATCAGCAGCAGCGAGCCCTTGAAGTCGTTCAGCAGCCCTTCCAGCCAGGTGATGGCGTCCAGGTCCAGGTGGTTGGTGGGTTCGTCCAGCAGCAGCACGTCGGGCTGGGCCACCAGCGCGCGACCGAGCGCAACGCGCTTCTTCAGGCCGCCTGACAAGGTGCTGATCAGGCGCGAGCCGTCCAGCCCCAGACGCTGCAGCGTCTCCTCGACGCGCTGCTCCCAGTTCCAGGCGCCGATGTGCTCGATGCGCTCCTGCACCCAGGCCAGGTCGTCGTGTTCATCGTGGATCTCGTAGCGCTCGCGCAGCGCCTTGTGCTCGGCCACGCCCTCGCTGATGACGTCGAAGATGGTCGCGTCGCCGCGCAGCTCGGGCTCCTGCGGCACGTAGACGTTGGTCAGGCCCTGTTGCTGCTGCAGCAGGCCGTCGTCGAGCTTTTCCAGGCCGGCGAGGATCTTCAGCAGCGAGGACTTGCCGGTGCCGTTGCGGCCGATGAGGCCGACGCGCTCGCCGACTTCGAGCGAGAAACCGGCGCCGTCGAGCAGGGCGACGTGCCCGAAGGCGAGATGAGCATTGGTGAGGGAGAGAACAGCCATTTGCCGATTGTCCCCCGGCGGCTCAAACCGGCCGCGGTAGCTGGGCGGCCCGACTGCGCCGCCACGCCGCCGGCGGCGCGCCGTATTCCCGCCGGAAGGCGCGACTGAAGGCGGTGTCGGTCTGGTAGCCCACCTGCTCGGCGATGCGCGTCAGCGACGCATTGCTGCCGGTCAGCAGGTTGGCGGCCAGCACCATGCGCCACTGCGTCAGGTATTGCATCGGCGGGCTGCCCACCAGCTGCTGGAAGCGCTCGGCCAGCACGGTGCGCGAGGTGCCGGCCACCTTTGCCAGGTCCTCCAGCGTCCAGGGCCGGGCCGGCTGCGCATGCAGGGCCTGCAGCGCCGCGCCGACGATGCGGTCGCCCACGGCCGCGAGCCAGCCCGGGCGGTCGGGGGGCTGCTCGTGCATGTACAGGCGTAGCACCTCGATGAACAACACCTCGGCGAGCTTGGCCAGCACGCCCTCGCCGCCCGGCCGCGGCGATCTGGCCTCGGCGAGCGCGTAGCGCAGGGAGCTCTCCAGCCACGCGCCGGCGCTCGACCCACGCACGTTGACCTGCACCAGCGGCGGCAGCCCGGCCAGCAGCAGGCGGGCCAGGCGGGCATCGCAGGCGAGATAGCCGCACATCAGCTGCGTCTGCGCGCCGCCGCCGCCGTAGCTCAGCAGGCGCGGCCGGCGCGCCAGCAGGCGGTCCAGCCGCGCGCCCTTGGCGGGCGGCAGCGCCGGGTCCGAGGCCATGCGGTGCGCATCGCCGTGCGGGAAGACGATGACGTCTCCCGCCGCGAGCGCCACCGGCTCGGCGCCGTCCAGCGTGACATGGCAGTCGCCGTGGGTGATCAGGTGGAAGATGACGACGCGCTCGGCCGTCGGTTCCAGCAATGGCGCGGCCAGGTCGGCATGCGGCGACTGGTAGCACCACGGGGCGGTGAACCGGCCCTGCAGGAAGATCGCGCCCACCAGGCGCACCACGCCCAGCGTGTGGGAGAGCGCGTCCATCAGGCGTCAGGCCGCGGCCACCTCGATGTCCAGGGCCAGTGGCACCGGCTGGCGCAACGCCGCCGGCACCGGTGAACGCGCGCAGCTCTGCTCCACCAGCTCGCGGGTCTGCGCCTCGGTCAGCCCTGGCGCCAAGATGCGGACATGCAG
>SEEY01000390.1 GCA_004211235.1 Rubrivivax sp. | reverse complement strand
GCGACAAGGCCAAAGCGAACGGGCCAGTATAGTTTTCGGCATGGCCTCCTCCTCCGCCGTCGGTTTCCGACTCAACGCCGCTACCGGCACCCACCGCGGGGACCGCGCCTATCAGCAGGATCAGGTGGCCGTCATCGCACACCCTCGCATCGAGGGCTGTGTGATGGGCATCGTGGCGGACGGCATGGGCGGCAAGAGCGGCGGGCGCAAGGCGGCGGACCAGGTCATCCTGACGGCCAACCAGCTCTTCGAACGCTATTCGCCCGAGGATGAATCGCCCGCGGAGCTGCTCGGCCAGATCACGTCCGAGGCGCATCTGATGATCAAGCTGACGGCCATTTCCGCTGAGGAGGAACCGCACAGCACGATTGCCGGTTTCGTCGTCAGCAGCGACCGCTGCGTGCACTGGATCCACTCCGGCGACTCGCGAATCTACTGGTTCCGGGGCGCCCGGCTCGTCAAGCGCTCGATGGACCATTCGTATGTGCAGCGCCTCGTCGACGAAGGTCAGCTCACCGAGGCGGAGGCCAGCTCGCATCCGCAAAGCAACCTGCTGACTGCGTGCCTGGGCACGGCGCAGGACCCGACGTCGACTTCGGAGCGGTTCGAGGGCCTGGAAGTCGGCGACACGCTGATGTGCTGCAGCGACGGGCTGTGGCACTACTTCACCCCGCAGGAACTGGGCAGCGTGCTCTACAGCCTGCCGCCGCGCGAGGCGGCCGAATTGCTGGTCAGCAAGGCGCGCCAACGGGCGCGCGGCGGCGGCGACAACCTGTCGCTCGCCATCGTCAAGCTCGAAAACCTCGACTGATCATTTCGGCACCGCCGACGCGCCTGGCAAGGGCAGCGGCGCGGCCAGCGGCTTGGTGCGGGCCTTTTCCCTGGCCTCGCGTTCGGCAAGGCGCTGCTGCATGCGCTGCTGGCGCTCCTCGGTGCGCTCCCGGCGCTCGGCGGCGTCGCGCTCGGCCTGGCTGAGCGCCTGAAGGCGGTCGCGCTGCGCGTCCACCGCGCTGCGCGCCCGCAGCGGACGGGAGGCGGGCGTGGCAGGCGGCGCGGGCGGCGCCGCCACCAGGCGCTGGCTGCGCTGGCCCTCGTCATGCGCCGCGGCGAGCTCGCGCTCCTGCACGCGCTGCACCTGGGCAGCGGCGCGGGCGCGGCGCTCCTCGGCATCCAGTTCATGCTCATGGCGGATCAGCGGCATGAGCGCCGCCTGGCGCCGCTTGCGCAGGTCCTCCAGGCAGGCGCTGACCGCGAAACGCTGCTCGCACTCGGTCTTCTCGCGGGCGAAGCGCTGCTCGATCGCCGTGCGCTGCGCCGCCACCTCGGCGCGGCTGGCCGGCTGAGCCAGCGGGGCCGACGCGGCAGCGGCCGCCATCAGGGTGATCAAAAGGGTCATCAGGTCAGCGAGGTGTCGACATCACGCCGGGCCAGCGCAAGGTACTCCGCCGAGCGCATTTCCTGCAAGCGCGAGACGGTGCGCGGGAACTCGTGCGCCAGAGGGCCTTCGGTGTAGAGCTGCTCGGCCGGCACGGCGGCGGAAATGATGAGCTTGACCCGGCGGTCGTACAGCACGTCGACCAGCCAGGTGAAACGACGCGCCTCGCTGGCCAGGCGCACCGGCATCTCCGGCACGTCGGACAGGATGACGGTGTGGAACTGGCTGGCCAGCTCCAGGTAGTCGTTCTGCGAGCGCGGGCCGCCGCAGAGCGTCGTGAAGTCGAACCACACCACCCCGCCGGCGCGCCGCCGCGCCTGGATGACGCGGTGCTCGATCATCAGCCGGTTGTCTTCGTCCTGCGCCTCGGCGAGCGATTCGAAGGCCTGCGTCAGGGCCGCCTCGTTCTCGTCGTTGATCGGTGTCAGGTAGAGCTTCATGTCCTCCAGCGTGCGCTGGCGGTAGTCGGTGCCGGCATCGACGTTGATGACCTCCAGGTTGGCCTTCAGCAACTCGATGGCCGGCAGGATGCGGTCCCGGTGCAGGCCGTTGGGATAGAGCTCGTCGGGGTGGAAATTCGACGTCGTGACGATGGACACGCGGTTGCGGAACAGGGCATCCAGCAGCCGGTGCAGGATCATCGCGTCGGTCACGTCGGCCACGTGGAACTCGTCGAAGCAGATGAGCCGAAAGCGCCGGGCGACGCGCCTGCCGAGCTCGTCCAGCGGGTCGGCGATGCCCTTCAACTCCTGAAGTTCACGATGCACCTCGCGCATGAACTCGTGGAAGTGCAGGCGCGTCTTGCGCTGCAGGGGCACGGCCTGGAAGAAGCAGTCCATCAGGAAGCTCTTGCCCCGGCCGACGCCGCCGTACATGTAGACGCCGCGCGGGATCGGCGGGCGCACCAGCAGCTTGGTCACCGCATTGGCGCGGCGGGACTTGTAGCTGGCCCATTCGTCCTGGCAGCGCTGCAGGGCCTCGATGGCGCGCAGCTGCGCCGCGTCGGCCTTGAAGCCGCGCTCGACGAGGATCTGCTGGTAGAGCTCAGTGACAGAGGTCATCGCAAAAAAAGGGGCGACTGCCTGGCCGCCCCTCTCGTATCGCTGCGCGCGATCAGAAGTTCAGCGTCCGCTTGTCGACGGCGAGCGCGGCTTCCTTGGTCGCCTCGCTGAGCGACGGGTGAGCGTGGCAGATGCGCGCGATGTCCTCGGCCGAGGCCTTGAACTCCATGGCGACGACGGCCTCGGAAATCAGCTCCGATGCGAACGGGCCGATGATGTGCACGCCCAGGATCTCGTCGGTCTTGGCGTCGGCCAGGAACTTGACGAAGCCGGTCGTGTCGCCCAGCGCGCGGGCCCGGCCGTTGGCCAGGAAGGGGAACTGGCCGGCCTTGTAGGCCGCGCCCTCGGCCTTCAACTGCTGCTCGGTCTTGCCGACCCAGGCGATCTCGGGGCTCGTGTAGATGACCCAGGGAATGGTGTTGAAGTTGACGTGCCCGTGCTGCCCGGCGATGCGCTCGGCCACGGCCACGCCTTCTTCCTCGGCCTTGTGCGCGAGCATGGGGCCGCGCACGACGTCGCCGATGGCCCAGACGCCGGGCAGGTTGGTCTTGCAGTCGCCGTCGACTTCGATGGCGCCGCGCTCGTCGAGCTTCAGGCCGACAGCATCGGCGCCCAGGCCGATCGTGTTCGGAACCCGGCCGATGGAGACGATCAGCTTGTCGACTTCCAGCGTCTTGGCCTCACCCTTGGCATCCGTGTAGGCGACGCTGACGCCGGTCTTGCTCGATTTGACTTCGCCGACCTTCACGCCGAGCTGGATGTCCAGGCCCTGCTTCTTGAAGACCTTGGCGGCCTCCTTGGCGACGGATTCGTCGACCGCGCCGAGGAAGGCGGGCAGGCCTTCCAGCACGGTGACTTCGGCGCCCAGGCGGCGCCAGACCGAACCCATCTCCAGGCCGATGACGCCGGCGCCGATCAGGCCCAGCTTCTTGGGTGCTGCGCCGACGCGCAGGGCGCCGTCGTTGGACAGGATGTTCTCTTCGTCGAAGGGCACGCCGGGCAGCGCACGGGCGTTGGAGCCGGTGGCGACGATGACCTGCTTGGCGGCGATGGTTTCGTCGCCGGCCTTCAGTTCATAACCGCCATCCTTGGCGGCAACGAACGAGCCGCGGCCGTGGAAGAACGTGACCTTGTTCTTCTTGAAGAGGTAGACGATGCCGTCGTTGTTCTGCTTCACGACTTGGTCCTTGCGGGCCAGCATCCTGGCGACGTCCATCTTGACGTTGTCGGCCGTGATGCCGTGGTCGGCAAAGTGATGGTTCAGCTGCTCGTAATGCTCGCTGGACTGCAGCAGCGCCTTGGACGGAATGCAGCCAACATTGGTGCAGGTGCCGCCGAGAGCGGGGCCGCCCTTGTCGTTCTTCCACTCGTCGATGCAGGCCACGTTCATGCCCAGCTGGGCCGCGCGGATGGCGGCGATGTAGCCGCCGGGGCCGCCGCCGATGACGACGACGTCGAATTGCTTGGTGCTCATATGTATTCCTTGTCTACGCGAAGCCCCGACGTTGCGGGGCGTAGCGAGCGGCTTCAGGGCAAGGCGCGGGTGCCGAGGCACCGGAACGTAGCAGCGCTACGTGAGGATGCTGAGGACGGGACCCGCAACGCCGCCCTGAAGGCGCGCAGCAGCCCTCATCAAATGTCGAAGAGCAGGCGGGCCGGGTCTTCGAGGGCTTCCTTCATCGTCACCAGGCCCAGCACGGCTTCGCGGCCGTCGATGATGCGGTGGTCATAGGACATGGCGAGGTAGTTGATCGGGCGAACGACGACCTGGCCGTTCTCCACCACCGCGCGGTCCTTCGTGGCGTGCACGCCCAGGATGGCCGACTGCGGCGGGTTGATGATGGGCGTGGACAGCATGGAGCCGAAGACGCCGCCATTGGAGATGGAGAAGGTGCCGCCCGACAGGTCGTCCAGCGACAGCTTGCCGTCCTTGGCCTTCTGGCCGAACTCGGCGATCTTCTTCTCGATGTCGGCGAAGCTCATCTGGTCGACATTGCGCAGCACCGGCACGACGAGGCCGCGCGGCGAGCCGACGGCGATGCCGATGTCGAAGTAGCCGTGGTAGAC
>SEEY01000389.1 GCA_004211235.1 Rubrivivax sp. | reverse complement strand
GCTGCGCGAACTGCGTGCCGTGTCGCGGGCCGAAAGCGCCTTCTACGCGGTGGCCGCCGCCGAGGACCGGCCTGGCTTCAACTGGGCGGACATCGCCGCCGAAAGCGACTACGCCGACCAGTCCCACCTGTGCCGCGAGACGCGCCGGCTGACCGGCTTCAGCCCCGAGGAGCTGCGCCGTCGGCTGCAGTGCGAGGAGGCCTTCTGGGCCTACCGGCTGTGGCGCTGATGCGGCTGGGCTTGCTGTTGCTGGCGGCGTGCGGAATGCCGGCCGCAGTGGCAGCGCCGACCTGTCCTCAACCGCTGCGCATCGGCTTCTCCGACAGCCCGGCGCCCCCCGGGCTGATGGGCCAGGGCCGGCAGTTTGCCGAGCCGCCGGGCTGGGAGGTGCAGGCGGTGCGCGACGCGCTGCAGCGGCTGGGCTGCCAGGCCGAGCTGCTGCGCCTGCCCAGCCGGCGCCTGAGCGTCTCGCTGACGCAGGGCAGCGTCGATTTCGCGCTGCTCTACGGCGTCACGCCGGAGCGGCTGAAGACGCTGAGCTTTCCTGTCGATCGGCGCGGCCAGGTCGACCTGGCCTGGGCGCCCGTGTTCGGCAGCCTGGCGTTGTTTGCACTGCCCGGCACGCCGCCCGAGCCGGGCTGGGATGGCCGGCGCCTCGCGGCGCACTGGCGCGTGGGCGCCGTGGCCGGCTCGGTGCAGGAGGCCGTGGCGCGCGAGCGGGGCTGGCGCGTCGAGCCGGTGACCACGCCCAGCGCCGAGGTGTCGATGCTGCAGGCGGCCCGTTTCGACCTGCTGCTGACGACGCGCGAGTCGCTGTCCGCCGAGCAGCGCACGGGTCTTGTCGAATGGAGGCCGCCGGTGGCACGCCAGGCCTATTTCATGCCGGCCGCGCCGATCTTCGCGGAGCGCCATCCGGCCTGGACGCGCAGCTTCTGGGAGGAGTTCTGCCGCTCGGTGCGGCGGCTGGAGCCCGAGGTCCGGCCGGCGGAATGCGGCCTTGTCCCCGCGTCCACGCTTCGCTGAGCCCCGCGCCACAATGAGGGCTTCGTTCACCAACGGAGACCTGAAATGTCCGATGCCATCGTCATCGTGTCTGCCGCCCGCACCCCCATCGGCGGCCTGCTGGGTGATTTTTCCGGCCTCGCCGGCTGGGAGCTGGGAGCCGTGGCCATCCAGGCCGCGGTAGAGCGTGCCGGTGTGCCGGGCGACGCGGTCGATGAAGTGCTGATGGGCAACTGCCTGATGGCCGGCCAGGGCCAGGCGCCGGCCCGCCAGGCCATGCGCAAGGCCGGCCTGCCCGACTCCACCGGCGCCGTGACGCTGAGCAAGATGTGCGGCTCCGGCATGCGCGCCGCGATGTTCGGCCACGACATGCTGCTGGCCGGCTCGGCCGAAGTCGTCGTCGCCGGCGGCATGGAGAGCATGACCAACGCCCCCCACCTGATGTTTGCGCGCAAGGGCATCAAGTACGGTGCCAGCGCCGTGTTCGACCACATGGCCCTCGACGGCCTGGAAGACGCCTACGAACGCGGCAAGGCGATGGGCGTGTTTGCCGAGCAGTGCGTCGCCAAGTACGCCTTCAGCCGCGAGGCGATGGACCAGTTCGCCATCACCTCCACACAGCGCGCCAAGGCCGCCAACGAGAGCGGCGCCTTCGACTGGGAGATGGCGCCGGTGACGATCAAGTCACCCAAGGGCGACACGGTCGTCAAGTTCGACGAGCAGCCCTTCAAGGCCAAGCTCGAGAAGATCCCGACGCTCAAGCCGGCCTTCAAGAAGGACGGCGCCATCACCGCCGCCACGTCCTCCAGCATCTCCGACGGCGCCGCCGCGCTGGTGCTGATGCGCGAGAGCACGGCCCGGGCGCGAGGCCTCACGCCCGTGGCTCGCATCGTCGGCCACGCGGTGCATGCGCAGGCGCCGGACTGGTTCACCACCGCACCGGTCGGCGCGATCCAGAAGGTGCTGGCCAAGGCCGGATGGCAGGCGTCGGACGTCGACCTGTGGGAAGTGAACGAGGCGTTCGCGGCCGTGACGATGGCCGCGATGGCCGAGTTCAAGCTGGCGCACGAGATCGTCAACGTCAACGGCGGCGCCGTGGCGCTCGGCCACCCCATCGGCGCCAGCGGCGCGCGCATCGTCGTCACGCTGCTGGGTGCGTTGAAGGCCCGCGGCCTCAAGAGGGGCCTGGCGGCGCTGTGCATCGGCGGTGGCGAAGCCACGGCCATGGCGGTGGAGATCGTCCAGTGAATGTGAAGCCCGCACGCTCACCCCGTTCACCGACCCCCGCGGGGGCTTCGGCGCCCTTGGGGCGGCCCGGCAGGCGCTGATGCTCGGCACCCACGACCTGCCGCTGTTCGCGGCCACCGTCTTCGTGCTGAACGCGACGCCCGGCGTCGACATGGCCTACACCGTGGCCAGCACGCTGCGCGGCGGCTGGCGGCAGGGCGTGGCGGCAGCAGTCGGGATCATGGCCGGCTGCGTGCTGCACACGCTGGCGGCGGCCTTCGGCCTCGCCGCGCTGCTGGCCACCTCGGCCGAGGCGTTTGCAGTCGTCAAGTACGCGGGTGCGGCCTATCTTCTGTACGTGGCCTGGGGCATGGCGAAAGCCGGCCTGAGGCCCGCCGTGGCGGCGTCCGAGGTCGCGGCGCCGCCTTCGCTGTGGCGCACGGCGCGGCAGGGCTTTTTCACGAATGCGCTGAACCCCAAGGTGGCGCTGTTCTTCCTGGCGCTGCTGCCGCAGTTCATCGCGGCCGATGCACCGGGCAAGGCGCTGGCCTTCCTGTTCCTGGGCGGCTGGTTCATCGCCCAGGGCCTGCTGTTCATGCTGGCGCTGGTGGCTCTCGTCACACCGCTGCGGCGCGCCCCGCCGCGGCCGTGGCTGGGGCGCGGCCTGAACCTGGGCGGCGCCGGTCTCTTCACCCTGCTCGCTGCGAAGCTGGCATTCACGAAACCATGAACGTTCTCATCATCGGCGCGTCGCGCGGCATCGGCTTCGAGTTCGTCCGCCAGTACCGTGCCGCCGGCGCCCGCATCACGGCGACCGCGCGTGACGCCACTGCGCTGGAGCGGCTGCGCGAGCACGGCGCCCGGGCGCTGTCGCTGGACGTCGCGGACACGGGCAGCGTGTCGGGCCTGGCCTGGCTCATCGACGGCGAGCGCTTCGACGTCGTTGTGCTGAATGCCGGCGTCTTCGGCCCGCGCACCGAAGGCCTGCAGGCACCCACCGAGGCGGACTTCGATACCGTCATGCGCACCAATGTGCTGGGCCCGATGCGCCTGCTGCCGCAGGTGGCCGAGGCGCTGGCGCCGGGTGCGCGCGTGGCCTTGCTGTCGTCCATCCTCGGCTCCATGACGCTGCGCACCACCACGCACGGCTGGCTCTACTGCGCTTCCAAGGCGGCGGTGAACTCGGTGATGACGGACGCCGCTCACGTGCTGGCCGGCAAGGCCACGGTCATCAGCCTGCATCCAGGCTGGGTGCGCACCGACATGGGCGGCCCGGCCGGCGAGATCGATGCGTCCACCAGCGTGGCCGGCATGCGCACCGTGCTCGCCAGCGTGAAGCCGGGCGACTCCGGCTCCTTCTTCAACTACGACGGGCAGCCGCTCGCCTGGTGAGTTTTTTCCGGCGCCAGGGCCGCGGACAGCGCTGGCCCGGCGCGTTGCCGCTCAGTCCAGCCATGAACTGGCCATGCGTTTACGCTAACGTCACGGTACTGGCACCGGGATTGCTTGCTGCAGCGGCAGCCGACCCGCCAGCCCGTTGAACTGCCCCATCCTGGGTGCGACTGTGGAAGTACGAACATGGACACGACACTCACGCAAGCCGAAACGACCGCCTTGGTCCGCGTCGGCGAGAGCTGCGAAAGCCTGGTGCGCTTCACGCGCGACGACATCGCCACCTTTGCCCGCATCACGGGCGACACCAATCCGCTGCACCACGACACGCAGGCCGCTCAGCGCGCCCGCCACGGCGAGATCATCGCCAGCGGCCAGCAGACGACGGCCATGATGATCGGCCTGGCCGCCAGTCACTTCTCGCGCGGCGACGATGGCCAGGACCGCGAGCTGCTGTGCCTGAACTTCAACTTCGCCTTCAAGGCGCCGGTGTTCGCCGAGCAGGACCTGGTGCTGCACTGGCGCGTCGCCAGCGTCGAATGGAATGGCACGCTGGGCGGCTGGCTCTTCCATGCCGACGGCCGCGCCACGGTGCGCAATGCCCACCCTTGCGTCATCGGACGGGGCACCTTGCTGGTGAAGGCTGCAGGCGGCTGAACGCGCGGGGGCCGGCAAGATTCACCCGCGCCGGCCGGCGCTCGTCTGCCTATGCTGCGCCGCATCGAGGAGGGCAGCTGATGCGTCGCGGGTTCAAGGTGCTGATGTGGGTGGTGCTCGGGCCTGTGGTGCTGTTGCTGCTGCTCGTCGTTGCCTGGGTGGCGAGCAACGGCCGCTGGGCGGACGCGGCACCGCAGCCGGTGCCGCCCGAACTGATGCCGCAGCAGGTGACGCTGCCGGCTGAGGCCAATGCCTTCTTCGACGCCCAAGGCCTGCTGGCACCTCTGGGCGAG